>JAGKWN010000024.1 GCA_021151805.1 Cytophagaceae bacterium
CCCTATATGCTTTATAAATTATATTTTAAGATGAAAACTACTTTATCGTTTTTTGCTAAACTACAACTGGTGCTTGTGTTTTTATTTATTTCAAAATCATTAATTGCTCAGAATTGTGGAGTGGGAAATGAATTCCATGAAACATTAAAACAATACAATAGTACTTCAAGAATACATAGTATATCTCCGGTTAACGGGATTCTTTATATTCCTATAACAATACACCAGGTTCGCCATACAAATGGCACCTATTCAAAAAATAATTCTCTTGAATCATTTTACCACAGTCTTGTCAGTCTAAACAGAGTATTTTCGCAAGTACACATCCAGTTTTATGTAAATAAAAATATAGATTATATAGATAACGATGCATACTTATATCCTACACTCAATGGTACTGCAAATCAGCAATTGACAACCAATTATAAAAATGCCAATACAGCTAACGTATGGATTCTGGATGGCTGGTCTGATGTGACGAGCATTGGTTATGCCGGCCCAAGCGGTGTGCAGTTAGCAGATCTGTCGGAAAGGACAGTGATTCATGAGTTCGGTCATTTTTTTACATTAATGCATACATTTGATTTTGCAAACGGAGTTGAAAAAGTAGCACGCTCTGGAGGAAACTGTGGAACAGCTGGAGATGGTATTTGTGATACACATGCAGATCCATATGGGTTAAATGCAACTCAGGTAACGGGTGGTGTACTTACATATGCAAATTGTCAAGTAACCTCTAATACAAAAGATTTGAACAATGAAGTTTATACCCCGCCGTTTGATAATTTCATGTCATACTACAATAATGCATGCGGACTTAAATTTACACCTCAACAATTTGACCGGATGCTTACAAGTATTCCAGTTTATCATTCAGCATATAATGAAATGCAGGGAGCAGGAATTGCAGGGGCGCCAACAGCTCTTAATATTATATCGAATGTCGGGTATGCTGAAATAGCCTGGACAAACAGTGCAGGATCTATTGGTACGTTGGTTGAATATTCAAAAGACGGCGGAGCTACCTGGGAGGTTATGAACGGGGTTACAAATAATCAGACCAAACTATTGTTATCGAATGTTTTTGTCGGAGTAAATTATTCATTCAGAGCAAGACACTTGAACAGTATAGCTTATTCAACGATAGTTACTTATAGCCCAACGTACGCACACGCATTTGTGCCCATGACTAATTATGCTGCTCCAACGAGTTTACCTGCAATTGCAGGAGTTCAGGTTCTGAATACGACTTTAAATAATCAAACAAACTTACAGGATATATATTCTTTTAATACATCTACCCAAACACCTGTTTTTTTCACCGGCAGCACGTATACGTTGAAGTTAACATTAGGATCTGATAATACGGGTAGTTATTCGGCAGGCTATTTTTTCGTGTACATTGATGAAAACAAGGACGGTGATTTTGATGATGCCAACGAATTAAAATATCAGGAACAAGAAGCCATATATCCATTATTACTTTCGGTCCCTATAACTATTTCAGCTCAAGCAACAGTTGGTTACACGCGTATGCGTGTTCGTGTTTTTGGACAAAATAAAAACTTCAGTTCAACCAATATGTATAATTATAGTGAAACGGAAGATTATCTTATACAGTTTGTTAAAGATATAACTCCGACCTCTATATCGACTGTTTATAATAACTCAAACAAAACGATTGAACTTAGCTGGACTGATAATACCAATGATTATAATTATGTGATTGAGCGGAGTACAGACGGCGTCGCTTTTTCAACAGTAAAAACAACTACTGTATCAACTCCTAAATTGTACATAGATACAGACATCGCGTTAGGTCAGAAATATTATTATCGCATAAAACATGTGAATGGAAATGTATATACTACTATTGCAGAACAATTGGTTAACGATACGCCTCCGACTTCTGTAGCTGCTGTTTACAATCAATCGAACAAAACGATTGAACTTACCTGGGCAGACAATACAAATGCATATAATTATGTAATTGAACGAAGCGTGGACGGTATTAATTTCTCAATAGTGAAAACAACAACTGCTTCAACACCTAAAGTATATGTAGATACAGATGTACTTCCCAGTCAGGAATATTCTTACCGGATAAAGCATGTAGATGGAACAATGTATAGTGCAGTAGAGAATATTATTACACCAGAAGTGGTTAGTGAATTGACTTATTGTACTCCGATTAGTTATTTAGGCTGTGACATTTTTCAACTTACAGAATTTGCCATCCCTTCGATTAGTTTTGTTAATAATACAGCCGGAAATTGTGGATTTACATCAGATGGGTATTCAGATATGTATCCTACGAAAACAATTAATCTTACAGCAGGAAACAGTTATGCGTACACCATGAAAAATAACGACAATAATGTATGGCATGATTTTGACATGTTTCTGGATATAAATCAAAATGGAATTTTTGAATCGTCAGAAACGCTGGTTAATTTTCATACTGAAGGAGCCGATACCCCTTATGGCGCCGGTCCTTTTGTTGTGCCAGCATCTACGATGAATGGCTATACACGTTTAAGACTTAGAAACTATGTTTTTACGGATCCGGATCCGTGTACAGAGGGTATATACGGTGAAACGGAAGATTATAAAATACTTATTTCCGGAGGTAAAGAAGGAGTTGTAATCAACCCGGTGATTACAAATATTACAGCAAATCAAATAACTCTTTCATGGTCTCCCAAAGCAGGCACAAGCCCAACCGGATACAAACTGAAAATATCAACGGACGGGGTTACCTACACAAACACAATTACGTTAACAAGTAGTCAGACATCATATACCTATACAGGTTTGTTATCTAATCAAAGATATTTTATACAGGTTGTTGCTTCAGGTACAATAGAATCTGATCCTAAAACTGTGTGGACATATACATTGCCTTTAAGTACAGCTATCGTGCATGAAGTATCGGGTGAGACAAATGCAATTTCTGCATACCCAAATCCAGTATCCGGTATATTGACCATAAAAGCACATGGTGCCGCTTCGCTGGTGAACAGTTATGGACAGGTTATAAAGAATGAGCGTGTTGAAGAAGCTGCATACTGGGATATGAATGGTTTTGTATCCGGGATTTACTTTTTATATATCCAAAATGAAAATCAAACGCAGGTAGTAAAAATTATTAAACAATAGGCAGCGTAATTATTCTGAACTTATTTTGAATGTGTGATTGGTATATTATAATTGTACCAATCACACATTTTTTATTAAAGGAAATTCTGTTCCATAATACAAACCGATATGCTGTTCTTTTAATAGCTTGCTCGAATAAGCAACAACCTCATCATCGGCAGGGCGGTCAACCACTTTGAGTATGACAATGTATTTGATGTTGGTCGGAAATTTTTCTGCCATGCGCAAATAAATATCCAGGTCGTGCTGGGTATTGTCTCCTAGCAACACAAAACCTTTTTCAGGGAAGAAACGAATCAGCTGGTTCAGTGTCGCCAGTTTGTGCAGGTCTTGTGCGGGGAATTTTTTGCCGCGGAATACATCCCGCAGCTTACGCATCTCTTTCAAAAAAATCGGTCCTTTAGGAAAATCATTGTGCTTCAGAAAACGATAGATCAGCGGATAGAGATTCTGTTCACTGTTGGATAAATAAAATGGTGTGACACCCGCCCCATATTGATCGCGAATCAGTTTCATGGTCGGTTCAACTGCCTGGCGTTTTTCAACCTTTGTGAACATCAATGTCAGGAATTTTGAAAACTTATTGGAGATGTATGAATGAATAACAGTATCATCAATATCTGAAACAAGTATGATATCGTTACGGATCTCGTGGATGGCAAGGTCATACAGTTCATTCATAAACTTAACAGAAACACCGGCTATCTGGATATCCAACACTGCATGCTGCCCTGGTACCAGATCTGTTGTAAAAAAGAAAGAACCTTTGGTATCTGTCGTTGTTGTTGCTTTGCCTGAATTAAAGATGATCTCTACCTGCTGTTCGGCTACAAAACGTGTACGATACAAAGAATACAAAGTGAAAAATGTTTTTACGTTGCTGAAGCCGGTGAAGCTAAGGTCTTTTATAAGCGAGTAGGTGAGGTGGCCGAAGACCATCACCTTCTCGCCGTTAGATAAGGCATAAAAGCTGAGTAATATGGGTTGTTGTGATTTCACGGTATTAAAATAAGTATAGCTGAAGGAAGTATTTCAATTTTTAAATAATCTACCGCACCAATGTATTCACCATCGATTTGCAGATCGGCTTTCTGGTCAACAAAAATTTCTGCCTGCTTACAGCTGATCACATCGGCAAACATATCCCGGTCGATGAAGATGTTGAATTTGGTAAGCCCAGCTTTAACAGCATCCGTTAAACTTATTTTTGGAATATTTCGGATCTCAAACAAACCATCGTGCACAGAGCCTTCCGTGATTTTAATGCCGGTACCGTACATGTTGGCATTGGCAAAGGCAAGCATGTATCCTTCCTGTTCAATCGTTTCCTTATCTGTTTTAATGGTATAGTGCATTAACGGTGTTTCAACCATCGCATGAATGAGATGGCGTGCATAACCAAGCATGCCGCTATGACCGTTTTCTGCATATTCTTTTACCATCATTCCATTGATGCCAATATCTGCCAGGTGTACGCAAATGTGCGTATTGTTGATCCGTAGCAGATCCAACGGCAGTGGTGGCAGATCTGCAAAGATATAGTTTGCAAGTGCTGTGTCTTCATCCGGTATATTTAAGGCAGTTGCCAATCCGTTTGCGGAGCCTAACGGGAGTAACACAATTGGTATGCCCGTGCCAATGAGATTACGCGCAACCAGTTGTATAGTGCCATCGCCGCCGCCCGCTACCACGCGATCCGGTTTGTATAAGTTGATCTCTTCACGGATCCGCTCGTCATCGCGTTTGCCGGTTGTATAAAGAATATTAACAGAGATGTGTTTAGCTGCTGCAGTCTCCTGAATACACGCCATGGTTGCTTCGCTGCGACTGGTACCTGAATTGGGATTGATAACAAATAAAATTTTCATATGCCGGTTACATAATACTTTGCTGGTGTATTATATAATATACAAAGAACAGGAGAGTATTGCCAGAAAATATAGCCCATCTTTATGAATATAAAATAAAAAAACGCCAGTAACGTTCTATATTTGCATTACCCCACTATCAGCAATTCTTTTATAATTTTCATGCGTTCATATTTACTTTTCTTATTTCTTACAACAACCTTCTTCTTTTCTTTTTCACGGCAGATACAGGCGCAATATGTAACCATACCGGATGCAAATTTTGCTGCCTATCTAAAAGCTAAATTCCCATCCTGCATGCAGGGGAATAAAATGGATACTACCTGCTCAGCTATAACTACACTTACACAAATGGATGTTATCGAAAGCTCTATTGAAGATTTAACAGGCATACAGTATTTTGATCAGCTGGTAAAATTAACATGTTACAGAAATAAACTTTCTTTTCTGCCTCCGTTACCTTCCACACTGAAAGAATTAGCATGTAGTGAGAATAGACTTACATCGTTACCTGCATTGCCTGCCTCACTCCGTGTTTTCAGCTGCAGTGCTAACATGTTAACAGTCTTGCCTCCTATGCCCGCGTCATTGGAGTGGTTATTATGTGCAGCAAATAATCTTACAACATTACCACCTCTTCCGGCTTCGCTCACAAAGTTAGACTGTGCACAAAATCAGCTAATATCTTTACCTGTTTTACCACAATCACTTGAAATACTCATTTGCTGGAGTAATCAATTAACTGTTTTACCTGCTTTGCCACCTGCTTTAGCTTATTTACGATGTGAGTTGAATCAGCTAACCACATTACCTGCACTGCCGGCATCCTTAGTAGAAGTAAACGCAAGTGGAAATTTATTGACTAACCTGCCGCCATTGCCGCAAAGTCTGGAATATTTAAACTGTAGTGAAAACAAGCTTGAACAACTCCCGGCTTTCCCTGCATCGCTGATCAACTTAAATTGTAGCGCTAATTTATTAACGTCTTTACCTTATTTACCGGCAAATCTCCAGACATTGGGATGCGAAGATAACCAGCTAACCATTTTACCTTATCTGCCGGAAGGACTTACAAATATGGCTTGCAGGCATAATGATATTAGTTGTCTACCGGTATTACCGAATACATTGACCAATCTGCTTACCGATACGCTGTGTCGCCCGAATATGCCTGCCAGCCTTAGAGTGAATGTACCATCAAATGCTACCAGCTGTTCCGCCTTAGCTTTTGCACATACACGTGTATGTGCCGGCGATTCTACCGTTTTTACAATGAAGGGCGCAAACTGTCATGCTTTCCTGTGGGACTTTGATGATCCGGTTACAGGAGCCAATAATACATCTACACTGCAAAATCCAAAACATTTATTTTCAAAACCCGGTACATTCCATGTAAAGCTGATCAGCTATGTTTCGGATCCGGCAACGGTGATTACCAAAACGGTGATTGTAGATAAACTGCCTCGCATTGACTTAGGAGATGATCACAGCATGTGTCCCGACGACGGTATTGTGCTGGACGCGGGCGTTGGTTTCGAATCCTATGTGTGGCAGGATGGTTCCTCGTTGCAGACATATGCCGTTAAAGCTGCAGGTACATATACGGTAACAGCTACGAATGCCTGCGGTACCGTTACAGATGCTGTTCTGCTGCGTGATTATACATTAACAATCCCCAATCTGTTTACACCTAATAAAGATGGATTGAATGATACATTTGAAATTAAAGGGACAGATGGAGATTACGGAACTTTACAGGTATTTAATTCCTGGGGCGGACAAATATTCGGGGCAGAAAGGTATTACAACAACTGGAGTGGCGAAGAAATGCCGGCAGGTATTTATTATTATTCGTTCACGTTAAAAAGCTGTCCCGCACAAAAAGGATGGATACAGATCATACGTTAAAATGTATGATCTTCCGTTAACATACGCAATATATAAAGCGGAAGTATTTTTATCGCAGGAATTCCGGTCTCCAATGGAATATTGCAGTGAGTACATCCGGAATCAGGTGTGGGTATAAAGCACCCACAAATACCAACCCGACAACCGCACCATAAAAGTGAGCAGAGTGGTTAATGTTATCGCCGCTGCGTTTGTCCATGTAATAGGAATAGCCTAAATACAGCGCACCAAAAAGAAACGCAGGCATACAAATGAATGCATACAGACAAATCTCGTTAAGCGGATCGAATAGTATGGATGCAAAGACAACAGCCGACACTGCACCTGATGCGCCAAGCGAAGCATAGTAGGAATTGTTTTTATATTTCAGGTAGGTAGGAATATCTGAAATTACAATCGCTGCCATATACATGATGATGAAAGGATATGTGCCCAGACTGTATTCAACAATTTCGCCAAAGAAATACAACGAGAGCATGTTCACAGCCAGGTGCAGAAAATTTGCGTGAATAAAACCGGAGGTGATAAAACGGTAATATTCTTTTTTACGCTCTACCCAATATGGTGTCAGGATCAATCGGTTCATTACCTCCGGGTTGTTCAGCGCAAAAAAACTGACAACACAGTTTACAATAATGAGTATGGTAGTTACCGAAAGATTATTCATGAAGAAAATGTTTAATATTTACTGTTATTGTTCGCGGCCGATCAAAGCAAGCAGATAGTTTTTAATGTAATGCTTACGGAAGATGGAACCTTTCACTTTGCCTAACGATTCAATGGCTTTGTTAAAATATTCTTCGATCAATGCTTCTGCTTCTGCTTTAATCTCCAATTGATCATAAATAGCAGTTACGCCTGCAATCTTTGCTTTGTCAGAAACCGTTTTATCCGTCAATAATTTTTCCAGTTCTTTTTTCGTTTTGCCTTCTGCTTTTTCAAGGGCACGGGTCAGTAAAAACGTTTTTTTGTTGGCAAGAATATCCCCACCAACCTGTTTGCCGAATGTAGCTGCATCTCCATATACATCAAGCAAATCATCTTTCAGCTGAAAACCAATACCAGCCGATTCACCAGCTGTGCGCAGATGGTTGCAGCTCTTATCATCCGCATCACCTAAGATGGCTCCCAACTCCATGCTGAAGCCCAATAGTACTGCAGTCTTCAAGCGGATCATGTTGATGTATTCTTCTACGGTAACCGACGCTACCGTTTCGAAGTTCATGTCCAGTTGCTGACCTTCACATACACCTGCTGCTGTTTCGTTAAAACGATCCAACACACGTTTCAGGTGTTTCTCATCAACAAGCATCAATTGTTTATACGCTTCTACCAGCATAACGTCGCCCGATAGAATAGCAATGTTTGTATTCCATTTTTCATGAACAGTTGCATTGCCTCTTCTCAAAGGTGCATTGTCCATGATGTCGTCGTGCATGAGCGTAAAGTTATGGAATACTTCAACGGCAACGGCCGCGTCCATTACTTTTGTATAGTCTTCTGTAAAAATGTAATTGGAAAGCAAGGTCAGGATAGGACGCATGCGCTTGCCGCCCAGATCCATAATGTAGCGGATGGGGTCGTATAGTTCTGCAGGTTCTTTACCAAATTCAGCTTTTGAAATTGCTTTTGTAATGTCTTTGGTTAAACGTTCTGTAGTGAGTAACATATTATTAAATTAATGCAGTATTTAGAAAGAATAGATTAAATCATCTACTGAGACAGCAGCACAGGCCTATGGATTATCGTTTTGATGGCCGTGATGGCTTTGATGGTTTACGTGTATCATTATTACGTGCATCACTGAAATCAAGGGCGTCTCTATGTACATCTTTGTTTACTTCTCTGCTCACGTCTTTATTATTTACTAATTCCAGATCAATAGTCCTGCGTTCAAGATTGGTTGATTTTACAATCACCTGTACGGTGTCGCCCAGCGTGATCATACGCTTGTTTCTTTTTCCAATGATGCGGTAGTTGTCCATGTCTACTTCATAGTAATCATCTTCCAGGTCGGCCAGGCGAACCATGCCTTCACATTTGGTTTCAACAATTTCTACAAACATACCAAACTCAGTAACGCCAGACACAATACCTGCAAATTCTTTTCCGATACTGGTCTGCATAAATTCAACCTGTTTGAATTTAATGGAACTACGTTCGGCTTCGGCTGCTAATTTTTCCTGTATGGATGAATGTTCGCAGGCTTCGATATAATATTCCTTGTCGGCAGATTTACCACCATCCAGGTAATGCTGTAGTAAGCGGTGCGCCATCACATCGGGATAACGGCGGATGGGAGAGGTGAAGTGTGAGTAGTGTTTGAATGCCAAACCAAAGTGCATATCCGGTTCAATGCTGTAGATCGCCTTGGACATGGTGCGGATCGCTAAGCTCTGCAACACGTTCTGTTCCGGCTTGCCTTCCACTTCATCACTCAGTTTATTTAAATTCTTTGCAATAGCACCTTCATCGTCCAGCTCAACTTTATGGCCGAAACGTTTGGCAAAGGTTGCAAGTGAAGCCAGTTTCTCCGGATTTGGTGCGTCGTGTGTACGGTACACCATAGTATTGGAAGTACCTTTGCCTTTTCTCAGGTTGAATACAAATTCGGCTACACGCTTATTGGCAAGCAGCATGAATTCTTCAATCAGCTTGTGCGCGTCTTTACGAATCTTAGGGACAACGGCCAATGGTTTTCCTTTTTCATCCAGTTTGAATTTTACTTCAATGGTTTCAAAGCTGATCGCGCCTTCCTTGAAACGCTGCGCGCGCATTTTCTTTGCCAGTGTATTCAGGATGGTTAATTCTTTTACCAGATCACCCTGCTGTGTTTCCAGCACTTCCTGCGCCTGCTCATAACTGAAACGGCGTGTAGAGTGTATGATGGTCCGGCCGAACCATTCGTCTTTTATTTTTGCATCCGCATCAATTTCAAAGATGGCTGAAAATGTTAATTTATCTTCATTTGGTCGCAGCGAGCAAAGCTCATTTGACAAGCGCTCCGGTAACATCGGCACACAGCGGTCTACCAGGTAGACGGATGTTGCACGACGGTATGCTTCCTTATCCAGTATGTCACCTGGCTGCATATAGTGTGATACATCTGCAATGTGTACACCTATTTCCCAGTTGCCATTGTCTAAGTATTTGAATGAAATAGCATCGTCAAAGTCCTTCGCATCTTCCGGGTCAATGGTGAAGGTTGTTGTGCCGCGCATATCCCGGCGCTTTTTAATTTCTGCATCAGTGATATCTTCTTTGATATCTGTTGCAGCTTTCAATACTTGTTGTGGGAATTCATACGGTAAACCGAACTCTGCAAGAATGGCGTGCATTTCGGTTTCGTTTTCGCCGGCTATCCCAAGTACTTCTGTTACTTTACCTGTAGGGCTTTTCTCATCGCGGCTTGGCCATGCAGTAATTTCTACCAATACTTTCTCGCCGCTTTTTGCCCCGTTAATATTTTCTTTGGGAACAAAAATATCTACGTGCATTTTTCTGCCATCAGGTACTACGAATGCATGCCGTGCAGATATTTCAATTTTCCCTACGAAAGAAGTACGCTTGCGTTCTACAATTTCTACAATCTCACCTTCGGCACTCTTGGTTCCTTTATTGCCGCCACCACTGCGTTTGTATACAGCTACGCGCACAATGTCGCCATCAAGGGCGGTTCCCATTTTGTTGCCGCTGATCCAGATATCATTGTCTGCTTTTTCTCCTTCGGGAATTACATAAGCGAAGCGTGGATTCACAAAATCCACACGGCCGGTGATTAAATTTTCACCGCCGCTGCTGCCTGCATGCATGTATAGACCAGTCTTGTCTTTCGACAGAGAGCCAGCGCGGACAAGATCTTCCAGCACATCTTTCAATGCTTTCTTTTCTTTATCCCGTACAAGACGAAGTTTTTTGATTAGCTCTTTATAGCTGAAAGGATTCTTTCTGCTGTTGTTAAAAAATTTGGTAACTTTTGATTGAAGGCTGTTGTCTTCGCCTCTTGTATCACTTTGTTCTGTTGTTGATTTTTTTCTCATGAAAAAGGTTAGACTTTTTTCTTTCTTTTTAACTGGGCGCGAAGAATATCTTCGAGGTTGCCTTTAGGTATTGAATGAATAAGTCGTTTAGTATAGTCTGTTTTTGGGTTCAGATAAATGTCTTCTGCAAAACCCATTTCTTCAATCTTACCTTTATTCATTACAATGATGCGGTCTGACATGAATTTAACGACCGATAGATCATGCGATATAAAGATATAGGTAAAATTGAATTCTTCTTTTAATTCGTTCAATAAATTTAACACTTGCGCCTGAACGGATACGTCAAGTGCTGACACAGATTCATCACAAATGATAAATTTGGGATTGAGTGCCAATGCGCGTGCAATGCAGATACGCTGGCGTTGACCGCCCGAAAACTCGTGCGGATAACGGTTGAATTGTTTTCTGTTTAAGTTTACGCGTTCAAGTAATTCGATCGCGTGTTTTTTTCTGGCAAAATCGCTGTCAAGAATATTGTTTACACGCATAGGTTCGATAATAGCTTCACCTATGGTCATTCTTGGGTTTAAAGATGAATACGGATCTTGGAAAATGATCTGAATATCTTTACGCAGGTTGCGCAACTCCTTTTCATTCAAAGCCAGGATATCAACACCTTCAAATTCAATGCTGCCGGAAGTAGGATCGATTAATCGTAGAATACTTCTTCCAAGCGTTGTTTTTCCGCAACCGGATTCACCTACAAGACCAATGGTTTCGCCCGGGAATACATCGAAAGAAACATCGTCAACCGCTTTTACATGGTCAACGGTTTTGCCAAAGAAGCCTTTTTTGATCGGAAACCAGGTTTTTAAATTCTTTATTTTTAATTGCGGCTCAAGCACAGATAGCGCGCTGTTCCGTTCAGCAATATCTTCATCGGATACATAGTTAAACAGAATGGCTTCACCGATTGAGCTGAATTTCCGTTCTTTTTCCAGGAATTTTCCGGTTGTATCTACTTCCATAAAATCCGATACAACAGGAAGTACTTTCAAACGAAGATCCAGTTTTGGCCTGCAGGCCAGCAAGCCTTTTGTATACGGGTGTTGCGGATTGGAGAAGATTTCATATACAGGGCCTTGCTCAACAATCTTACCCTGGTACATAACAATTACGCGGTCTGCTATTTCTGCCACTACACCAAGGTCATGGGTAATGAAAAGGATACCCATATTATTTTCGTCACGCAACTGCTGCATCAATTCAAGGATACGTGCCTGAACTGTAACATCCAATGCGGTGGTAGGTTCATCCGCAATCAGTACAGATGGGTTGCAGGACATAGCCATGGCAATCATTACACGCTGCTTCTGTCCGCCTGAGATCTGATGCGGGTAGGCATCAAAGATGGCTTCAGGTCTTGGGAGCTCAACTTTCTGAAAAAGCTCTATGGTTCTTTTTTTAGCTTCTTGTTTGGATACTTTCTGGTGAAGCTGAATGGCTTCCATAACCTGGTCACCGCAAGTGAAAACCGGATTCAGGGAGGTCATTGGTTCCTGGAAAATCATGGAAATTGAGTTGCCGCGTTCTTCCTGCATTTCCATCTGGTTCAGATTTACCAGATCAATAATACCTTTCTGGGGGTGATTAAATTCAATGGAACCTTCAGCAATTTTTCCGGGAGGATTGGGAATCAACTGCATAATGGATAATGCAGTGACAGATTTTCCGGAGCCGGATTCACCAACAATACCAATGGTTTCGCCTCTTTTCAGTACAAAGCTCACATTATCAACAGCTTTCACAATCCCTCTTTCTGTGCGGAAATGTGTACTCAGGTTATTTACTTTCAGTAAAAATTCCTGTCCTGTTTTTTCACCCTCTACCTGCATTTACTGATTCTCCCAAAGGTTATTAATGATGAGTAATTTATTCCAAAAATACGGCGAATCCAAATTAATGATTTCTTCTAGTTGCTTTAAACGCAGCGGAACTTTATTGGGTTTCAAAAGTTGCAGAAAGAAAACCTCAGATTTTACCGGTGGAGGATACCCTTCACACCCAATTGCGGGATAGAAACCAGGTTTTGTTCAATAATGGTTTCAGGTACAAAAATAAATTTTTTGTCATATATCTGCTTACCAATGAAATAGCTGATCCAGTATTCATTATTCAAATGAAAAACAGATGGGTCAATCAGTTCGATCTTGGCAAAGCTGTTTGCATCCACAAATGGAATGACATGGCGCAGCGTAGAAGTTTCCTGGGGAAAACCATCTTTTTCGCCATACCCTCTGGAGCGTATAAACACATTATCGATCTGAAAATCATTGCTGTTTACGATGTAGACATTCCAGGTAGTAATGTCTGAGATTTCCTGAGCTATGGCAATATATACGCCTTCAACGGGAGGGAAAGGAATATCTTTTTTCATTCAGTTTAATAATACTTTTATTTCAAGAGGCCGCTATCCGAATACCCGCTCTTAAATGGGTTCAGCCGAATAATGCAGCTCAAATTCAAACAGAGCCTGTAATTTTTTTAATAGAACTTCTTTTACTTCTGCAACGGAAACGGTTCGTCCCAATTCTTTCGAAATAGAGGTAACAGCCTTATCATCAATGCCACACGGAACAATATTGTTGAAATACCCAAGATCTGGATTCACATTCAGGGCAAAGCCGTGCATGGTAACCCAGCGACTTGCCTTTACACCCATGGCGCAGATTTTGCGCGCTTTGAGCGAATCGTTATAGTCAATCCAGACACCGGTTAATCCATCAATACGTCCGGCAGAGATATTGAGTTCCGCTAACGTAAGAATAATTGCTTCTTCCAGGTAACGCAGGTATTTATGGATGTCTGTAAAAAAGCTGTCCAGATCAAAGATTGGGTAACCTACTAATTGTCCCGGCCCATGGTAGGTAATATCACCACCGCGGTTGATCTCATAGTAATTGGCATCAACACGTTTCAATTGAGCTTCGTCTATCAGCAGGTTTTCGCGTTTGCCACTTTTACCTAAGGTGTAGACATGCGGGTGTTCGCAAAACAGCAGATAATGATCAGGTGCTTGCTGCTCGTCTTCCGGTAAGGCACGTATGGCAAGCTTTTGATCAATGACCGTGTTGAAGAGCTTGGTTTGATAATCCCATGTTTGCTGATAATCAACCAAGCCTAAGTCTTCTACAAATACTCTTTTGTTTGTATTTTTATGCATCTACTTTCAATCAGTATACAAATATACGATTTTTTTATGGAGCATATACAGAAAGGAATTGCCGGCGAAGCAAAGGCCTGCGAATACCTCAAAAGCATCGGCTATGAAATACTTGCACAGAATTTTCGTGCCGGTAGAGGAGAGATTGATATTATTGCGTTGCATAATACATGCCTATGTTTTGTTGAAGTAAAATTCAGGAAGAATAATAGATTCGGTTATCCGGAAGCATTTGTTACAGATAAAAAGCTTGCGATGATTCAACAGACTGCGCAGGAATATGTACTGCAGCAGAACTGGAAAGGAAGGATACGGTTTGATATTGTTTCGATCACTGGCTCTGAACAACCACTGCACATTATGGATATTTCTTAGAGTAATTTGTACTGTTTAATTAAAAGGAATTGTCTTTTGATTGAAAATCTTCTTTACATATCTTGCATACAAATAAGAACAACAACCAATGACAAATTTATATCCCTTACGGTTTAAGACGATTTTTAAAGATAAGATCTGGGGCGGTTCCAAGATCAGGACAGTATTGGGAAAAGATTTTTCTCCCTTGCCGAACTGTGGTGAAACGTGGGAATTATCTGCAGTTCCGGAAGAACCATCTGTTATTGAAAACGGAGATTTTTCAGGAATGGATCTGCGTGCACTGGTTGCAAAATATCCGGCAGAAATTTTAGGTGAAAAGAACTTCAAGCGTTTCGGAACTGATTTTCCTTTATTGATAAAATTTATAGATGCCAATGCAGACCTGAGTATTCAGGTGCATCCGGATGATAAGCTTGCTAACGAACGCCACAATTGTGCTGGTAAGACAGAGATGTGGTATATACTGGCTGCGGATGAAGCAGCACGGTTAAATGTTGGTTTCAATCGTAAGCTAACGAAAGACGAGTATGTAGATTATCTGAACAAAGGAAAAATTTTGGATGTGCTGCATTACGAAACCGTTGCTGCAGGCGATGTATTTCATTTACCTGCCGGTCGTGTACACTACATCGGCAGAGGTATTCTATTGGCAGAGATTCAACAGACATCTGACATTACGTATCGTATTTATGATTTTGACCGTAAAGATGCCAAAGGCAATAAGCGGGAATTGCATACAGAGCAGGCTTTAGACGCCATTGATTTCAATGTGTACGATGAATATAAAATCAAATACCAAGCTGAAGATAACATACCAACAAATCTGGTAGATTGTCCTTACTTCACAACAGATCTTTTTGTACTCACCGATGAAGTTGAGCTTGATTATTCGGAGACGGACATGTTCAGAATATTTATGGTAGTTGAAGGAGATGTAATGATGACAACAAACAACAAATCTTCTGAACTGCTTACTTTTGGTGATGTTGTGTTGATTCCTGCATCTGTTAAAGAAGTATTATTCTCACCATTAGGCGAGGTTAAAATGCTGGAGGTATATATTCCCTAAAAGAATTCGTTGTATGTATAAACAAAAAAACATCCCGTATTTAACGGGATGTTTTTTTGTTTATATAGAAATGAAAGCAATCATATGCTTATTTTTCCATGCCGGCCTTCATTATATTCTTTACCTGTTACAAGTGCTTTTACCATGTTTAGTAGCACAACCATTTTACTCGCACTGCTGTCCCAATAACTCACATCTTCAGGAATTACTTTGATCAGGATCATATCAGGATCTTCAAGCCCTTGTGGAAACCAGACTTTCATAAACGGGCTCCACAAGTCTTTCATCTTTGTATAATTGTATGACAATTCTGCTCTGCCATTAATCATCAGATAAATGTTTTTGTTTTCGTTTACAATGGCCAGGGAGATTTGCTTATTCTGTTCAATTGCATCAATCTTTTCAGAAGTTGTTTTTGTAAAGAACCACATTGAGCCATCCTTTTCAATATCAGCAATGCTCATCGGCCTGCCGGAAAGTATATCTGTATATTTTTCAATGGTAATAAGCATGCAGGTTTTTACGTCTTTGACAAGCTCAATCAGCTTGTTTACGTTCTGATTCAATTCCTTTTTCATAGCTGTATGAATTAAAAGTGTCCATACAAATATTGATTCCTGCCGATAAACTTGTCTTACATTTTTTGACGCAAATGTTGTATTTATTTAGCTGTTAAATTTTAACAAAAGTAAAACTACATACACAAGATATTGTTGGCGATTTCCTGGCTCAGGTAGAATTCCTTTTTATTGTTTACCGACACAAGAATAGATTGATCAAATTCAACCAGTTCTTTAATTGTGATCTTTGCACCCAGCTTCAGATCCAGCTTGTCTAGGTGCTGCAAGAAGGAAGGCGTATGATTTTCAATCCCAGTCATGGTTACTGTTTTGCCAAGGCCTATAGTAATTAATTTCACGGATTTATTTTTGGCAAAATTTCCATTTTTATCAGGAATTGGATCGCCATGGGGATCGAATTCCGGATTACCTAAAAATTTTGCCAGTCGCTCGGTCAACTCTTCAAATCCAATGTGCTCCAGTTCTTCCGCCATTGGATGTATTTCATCCCATTTAAAGCCTAGTTTCTCTACCAGGAAAACTTCCCAAAGCCTGTGTTTACGGATGGTTTTGACTGCAATAGCCTTTCCTTCTTCAGTAAGTGTAACGGCTTTGTATTTTTCATAATAGATCAAACCTTTATCGCCAAGTTTCTTGAAGGCTTCTGTAACTGTGGCTGCTTTTACGTTGAGTTCATTTGCGATATCATTGGTATAAGCCCCGTCTTTATTACGTTCTGTCTGCTTATAGATCGCTTTTAAATAGTTTTCTTCAATATAAGTACTCATTATTACCTTAATATTTTTAGTATAACCTAAAAATTTGATTTGTAATGCCGAAATAATTGATCGTACATTTGTGAAACAAATTACAGATAAGAACTAGTATGGCCAAAAATAAAGTTTTTTTATTTAGTGGTATTGTCCTGTGTTTTATAACAATAGCCTGTAAACATCTGACAGAAAGCATATCTCCGAAACTACCGGATCAGGATCAATTGCTTGATGGCCCGGTTGCAGGATTGTCAGAAATTGAAAAAAGGCAGTTTCTGGCAGGCGATGCAGCCTTTAATGGTGAAACTTTTTTCTCAGGAAATGGGCTGGGACCGTATTTTGTTGCTACCTCTTGCGGCAGTTGCCATGCTGGTGATGGCAAAGGGCATCCGTTTACTACCTTAACCCGATTCGGCCAGTCGGATACACTTGGTAATACCTATGTGCACTTAGGTGCTCCGCAGCTGCAAAATAGGGCGCTGCCGGGTTTTGCACCAGAGCAGATTCCGGCAGGAGCGAGCTTCTCGAAATTCATGCCACCGGCAAATACAGGTTTAGGTTTTCTGGAAGCTTTAACGGATGCGCAGATCCTGGCACATGTAGATGTTGAGGATGCCGATGGTGACGGTATTTCAGGTAGGGTTAACTATGTTTTTGCTCCGGAGTATTTTTCGCCGATGGCTTATCATGCATCCAACAATGGCAAGTACATCGGTCGCTTTGGTAAAAAAGCTGCAGCCATCAATTTATTGCACCAGACAGTGAATGCATACAACCAGGATATGGGTATTACTTCCGAATTAGCAGAGGACGAGCCTGCGATGAATGGTATGCCGTATCCGTACTTTGATCCGTTTCCGGGTCCGGAAGTTGAACGCACGACAATCAATAATGTAGTTTTCTATCTGCAAACATTAAAAGCTCCGGTACAACGTAATGCCGCAGATGCGGATGTGGTGGCAGGTAAACAATTGTTCATAGAAATAAAATGTGCATCGTGTCACATTCCGGAGTGGACCACACCGAACACAACCATTGCAGCGCTTTCAAACAAAACATTTTATCCTTACACCGACTTATTGTTACACGACATGGGGCCTGGCCTGGATGATGGATATACAGAAGGTACCGCATTGACTTATGAATGGCGGACACCGCCACTATGGGGACTTGGACTCTCACCGAATTCACAAGGGGGCTCTTATTTTCTGCTGCATGATGGTCGCGCGACTTCCATTCAACAAGCAATTGAAATGCATGGCGGCGAAGCGGCTGCTTCCAGAAATATGTTTGTAAATCTTTCTCAAAGCGATAGAAACAAACTGATCAAATTTCTTGAGAGTTTATAATTAGCAACAGTACGATCATGGATAGGAAAAAATTTATACAAAGCTGTGGAATGATCTGCGCAGGTGGCGTAGGAATAGCAGCACTTTTACAAAGTTGTACTACCGGCCAGCATTTTGCATCCAGCGAAATCAACGGTAGTTACCTGCATGTGGCGGCAACAGAATTTACATTGAATAAAAAGGGCGAGGCTGTAGACCGCAGGTATGTGTTGGTGCGTTCAGAGAAATTAAATTTTCCGATCTACCTCTATAAAATAAGTGAGCAGGAATATTCTGCTATCTGGATGGAATGTACGCACCAGGGCGCTGAACTGTCTGCACATGGCGAGCATTTGTCCTGTCCTGCGCACGGTAGTGAGTTTGATAAACTAGGCAATGTGATTCAGGGACCTGCACAGACAAACCTGCGTAAGTTTAAGACACAGGTTGAAGGACCAATCATTAAAATCCTTTTATCATAATATTTCTGAAAGACTGTAATTCTATTTTCTGTTTCCCCCTAATTCAATGAAAAAAATAATTACACTGCTTGTCTGCATCATACAGACTGTTGTATATGCACAGGTAGATTCCTCATTATTTAAACGCGTTGCGGTAAAAGATACAAGTGTACAACTCAATGTAGATGCGATGTACAGCAGGCCATTCCTGTCCATCGGTAAAACACCCGTTGCTGTAGGTGGTTATCTGGAAGCCAATACCAACTATGCCGTTACCGATGGTGTGTCAGAAGGTTTTTCGTTTCAGATGCGCCGTATGACCATATTTTTATCTTCTGCGATTGGCAAGCGAATCCGTTTTTTATCCGAGATAGAGTTTGAAGATGGAACGAAAGAAATCAATATAGAATTTGCCGCCGTTGATTTTGAATTTCACCCGATGTTTAATTTACGTGGCGGTATTATCATGAATCCGATTGGTGCATTTAACCAGAACCATGATGGTCCGAAGTGGGAGTTCATTGAACGCCCAATTTCTGCTACTACGATTATTCCTTCTACCTGGAGCAATGTTGGTTTTGGTTTATGGGGAAAATATTCAAAGAATAAATGGGCGTTTGCTTATGAAGCATATTTGTCGAATGGTTTTGATGATCAGATCATCAACAATAATTTAAATCGCACGAGTCTGCCGGCATCCAAACTAAATCCGGATCGCTTTGAAGAAAGTTCTAACGGCATGCCTTTAACCACACTGAAGACTGCTTTGGGGCACCGCAAGTACGGAGAGATCGGGATCTCCTGGATGGGCGGTGTGTACAATACATTTCAGGAAGATGGTTTGGTGATCGATTCGAAACGCAGAGTAGATTTAGTAGCCATTGATTTTAATACAACATTGCCAGTCAAAACATACATCCGGGGAGAATGGGTATGGGCGTTTATAGATGTGCCTTCTACGTACTCACAGCAATATGGAAATAAACAGCAAGGTGGTTTTGTAGACATCGTACAGCCTGTACTGAAGCGCACCATGCTGGGCTTTGAGAAGGCGGTATTTAATGCCTGTGTACGTCTGGAATATTCGGATTACAATGTGGGAACGTTTAACGAGAACGGACAAAACATCGGAGATAACATTTATGCGGTTGTGCCGGGTGTCAGCTTCAGACCCTATCCGCAAACGGTTGTTCGCGCCAATTACCGATATTCCTGGACGAGCGATTTACTTGATAATGCGCCGTCAAAAACAGCTGCGTATCAGTTCGGCTTTTCGACGTATTTTTAAAAAATGAACTGCTCAAACCTATGAGGTTTTTGCTAAATAAGCGAGCAGGTGATTCGGATATGCGAAGGGTGATGAATATAAAACCTCATAGGTTTCGTATCTACAACAAAGGAAATGTCACCATGGTCTGTGGCACACAGACCATCATAGGCAAATGGAGTTAAGGAAGAATTTTTCTTTTTTGTATGAAAAAGCGAATATAAGATAAAGGTAAATAGAGGAAGCAGTGGGTGGTCTGTGTGCCACAGACCACGGCGGCTGAATATGCAGAGGTAATAGATACAAAACCTCATAGGTTTCGTTCGTATAAGCGTAAATAAAAATCCCGTCCTGAGTTATCGGGACGGGATTTTTTGTCACCATGGTCTGTGGCACACAGACCATCATAGGCAAATGGAGTTAAGGAAGAATGCTTCTTTTTTGTATGAAAAAGTGAATATAAGATAAAGGTAAATAGAGAGGAAGAGTGGGTGGTCTGTGTGCCACAGACCACGGTGATGTAAACCTATGAGGTTTTGCTAAATAAGCGAGCAGGTAATTCGGATATGCGAAGGTGATGGATATAAAACCTCATAGGTTTTGTATCTATATTATAGAATAAAAAAGAAAGGTCTTCCCAATAGCTATCAGGAAGACCTTTTTCTAGTTACGCTGCAGTAGTTTGTTGCTGCGCTGCAGCTGCTTTTTGTTTTTTAATTTCTCTTTGTAATGCTTTTGCTGTTTGAGAGAAATCTCCAGGTCTCCAGCCTGGAGGGCCGAAGATGTACATAAATTTATGACCCCAGTTTGATGTGCTTTTTACATCGTTCCAGATGTCTCTGTATTCATGACCTAAAATGATTAATGGGTTATACGAATGTGGCGGGTGTACAACACCGAATTTGATTTCAATGTTTTCATCATCCAACACTTCATGTGTACCGAATATTTTATCGAAGATGTTTAAGTACCCACCGTGGTTTTTATCCATGTATTCGATATTCTGAGCATGGTGTACCTGGTGCTGCTTGTGTGTATTCATGAATTTTTCGAAGAAGCCAAGGTATGGCATGAACTTCGTGTGTAACTGGAACTGCCATAAAGACTGAATAGAAAGACAGATCATAACCATAACCGGACTAAAACCGATAGCAGGCAACCACAACCAGAAGATTGGTTTGTAGATCAATGTTACCCAACCGTTACGAATACCTGAACCTAAATTGAAATTATCAGAAGAGTGGTGAACGATGTGCGCAGCCCACAGACATCTGATGGTATGGCTTAAGCGGTGGTACCAGTAATAATTGAAATCATCACACACCTGGCAGATCAGGAACAGATACCAGGCCATGCCGAATGATGTCCAGCCGAAAATGTTGACACAATTCGGTTCAAAGAAGTTATATGCTTCACCGGGGTTGATTGGCGTATTGAATAATTTATATACACCAATAAACATGGCAAATGAAAGTATCTTAGCAAATACTGCTACAACAACAGAACCTGCACCCATAGATACGCTTGCACCGAAATCTTTCCATTGATACAATTCCGGATCGTATTTTAAACTAAGAACAATTTCCAGACCGATAAGCAGAACAAATGCAATAACTCCATAAGCAGCTATTGGGTCATCAAATTTATATTCACCCTGGAGTTTGTGAATAATATCTACAATTGATTGAAACATGATTATTGTATTTTAAGTAGGTTAATACTAGACCAAATTTACAAAAAAGGAGGTAAATGTCTATGAAAAACAGACTGAACCTCCTTGATTTAAATCAGTTTTAACATGGATTTAAAGAAGAACTAATTGACTTTTTTATTTTTTAAGGTCATGATGCGGATATAAGCCTCAGTGATCCTGCTTTCCGGTATTTCACCCGATAAAACCAGTTTTTTAATGATGGCATGTATATCGGATGCTTTCATACGGTCAGAAGCATTCACATTATTGCCAAATACCAATACATCCACACCGGCAAGGATCGATAATTTGATTGCATTTTCCTGTCCGTAATTTTTACTGATTGCATGCATCTGCATATCGTCAGAAAAAACCACGCCTTTAAACTCAAGCATATTTCTTAAAATATCCGTCACCACAACTTTTGAAAGTGTGCCCGGCAATTTGGATGCGTCCAGGTGTTCATTGATAATATGTGCTGTCATGACTGCGTCGATCTTGCCGGATTGGATCAGTGTTTTGTATGGAAGCAGTTCAATAATATTCCAGTGATTGGTTACATCAACAATACCTAAATGTGAGTCGGACATGGAGCTGCCGTGACCGGGAAAATGTTTTACAATTGTTTTGATGCCCTGGTCATGATGCGCGTCAATACTTGCAGTAGCCTGCTGTACCACAATTGCCGGATCTGCGGAGTAACTTCTGCCAACTTTAGCAATAACCGGATTATTTGGATTGGTCGCAAGGTCCAGGCACGGCGCGTAGTTTAAATTGATGCCCAATTCTCTTAATTCCTTTGCAAGGTTGTTTGTATAATATGTTGTGGAATCAAGGTTGTTGAGACTGCCTAAATAAGCGGCAGATGGCATTGGAACGAATCCATACTTTTCTTTCAAGCGGTGTACTTTGCCGCCTTCTTCGTCAATACTAACAAACATGCGTGTTGGCGCATCATCCTGTAAATCCTTGATGAGTTTTTTTAATGTTTCAGCAGAATTGGTTACTGCAATATTTTTTTCGAACAGAATAATGCCACCGATTTTTCCGGCTTTAATTTCAAGCAGCAGAGAATCTGTTTCTGCAATGCTTTTACGGTCATTGATACCGATCATAATCATCTGTCCGATTTTTTCATCAAGCGAAACATCTTCATGCTGAATTTCTTCATCCGCTTTTCCGTCGCCGTCTCTGTCATCTGCTACATCAGTGATGTCGTCCTGTTTGTTACCGCTTACGGCCGGTTGTTTTTTACAGGCAATGAAAAGTAGAGAGAGTGAAAGAAGTAAGATTGTTAGTAAAGATTTCATCAGTATTGTTTCTATAGGATTTTAATTATTTGAATAATAAGTTCTTGATGTATTGAGTACGGTATCAGCTGCAGAGAAGGTGAAATTGCCCGCATTCCATTTGTATTCAATGACTGTGGAATCATGATTTACTTTTTCCATCAGCCCTTCTTCTGCCTGCTCTTCTTCATATTCTTTTGATTGGAGAATACTCATAATATATCCTGATTTACCCAATGAATCGGAGGGGAAAATTAAATAACTGTGACTGTAAAAAAGACCTGAATCGGATACTGAAAATGTTTCAGGGCAGCTGATTAATTTTTTTCCGTTCCAAAGAAATGTATAATCATATGCAGCGTAGCCACAAGCCGGATATGCAGTGGAAATAGAAAAACTTTCCTGGATACCTGCCAAGCCTGTTGGTTTGTTCTCTTCAAAATCAAAATAATAGTAGAATGTGTATGGAGCATCTCCTTCTATATATATATCCAGCTCTATTTTTTCTTTTGCAAGTATTTTTTCGGATTGAATGAGCGCGGCTTCACCGGTAAATTTTTTTAAGCCTTGATTGTAATCAACGGTCAGACTTACCATCTTACCTGACTTAAGTGTATCTAATTGACAGGCAATTTTGGATTGCGGCAGATAACCATATTGAACCTGATTATCTAATGTATAAGAAATTTTGTATACAGGTTCAGCCCAATCTCTTGAAATATGATTGCCGATATATTCTTCAACAGTAAGTATCTCGCCTTCTAACAAATGTAATCCGGTTGTATGTTGTAAGGCTGAATCCGAGTATAGTTCAGTGGTATGAGTTACAATTGATTTTGCGCCCAGGCGGTTTATACCTTCTGTATAATGTATGTTTGAAAAGGAGGCTGCATTGATAGCCTTCACCGGGGTTGAATCAACCGGAACAACTACAGCAGTTGAATCTGTAGCGATTTGATTTCCATCTTTATCAGAACATGCGACCAATAAGATTGTAAGTGAAAATAAAATGAAGAGCTGTTTCATAATTACAATCAGGGGTTCAGATGCGTAAAATAAAAAAGCAGCACAGGATTAACATATCCTGTGCTGCTTTTATAAATGAAATTATTTATTCGCTTTATAGAAATTGATCAAACCGTTCGTAGAACTGTCGTGGCTTGAAACAGGTGTGTTATCTTTTAATTCAGGTAAAATAGCATTCGCTAACTGCTTACCTAATTCAACACCCCACTGATCAAATGCGTTGATTTGCCATACCACACTTTGAGTATAGATTTTGTGTTCGTACATCGCGATCAATGAGCCCAATGTAAATGGTGTTAACTTTTTAAAGAAAATAGAATTGGTTGGTCTGTTTCCTTCAAATACTTTATGGTTTACCAATGCAGCAACATCTTCTGCAGACATGCCTGATTTCTCTAACTCTGCTTTTGCTTCTGCAGCTGTCTTACCTTTCATTAAGGCTTCAGTCTGAGCGAAGAAGTTGGCTAGTAATTTCGGATGATGATCACCAATTGGATTCTGGCTGATCACCGGCGCTAAGAAGTCGCACGGAATCAATTTTGTTCCCTGGTGGATTAATTGATAAAATGCATGCTGACCATTCGTGCCCGGCTCACCCCAGATAATTGGTCCGGTTGAGTACGAAACCTTTGTGCCATCTTTTGTTACACGCTTACCGTTGCTTTCCATATCTCCCTGCTGGAAGTAGGCCGCAAAGCGGTGCATATACTGATCGTACGGAAGGATCGCGTGTGATTCGGCATTGTAGAAATTGTTGTACCATACACCGATCAATGCAAGTAATACGGGAATATTTTTTGCAAATGGCGTTTCTTTGAAATGTTTATCCATCGCATGTGCACCGCTTAATAATTCGATGTAATTATCGAAGCCGATGTATAAGGCAATTGATAAACCGATTGCAGACCATAATGAGTAACGGCCGCCAACCCAGTCCCAGAATTCGAACATGTTGTTCGTATCAATGCCGAAGGCTGCTACAGATTTTGCATTTGTAGAAAGAGCCACAAAATGTTTAGCAACTGCCGCTTCATCTTTCGCTGTTTTCAGGAACCATGCTTTGGCAGATTCTGCATTCGTGATTGTTTCCTGTGTGGTAAATGTTTTGGAAGCAATGATGAATAACGTTGTTTCCGGATTCAATTTCTTTGTTACTTCAACAATGTGTGTGCCATCAACATTTGAAACGAAGTGCACATTGAGGGTAGGTGAACCGTAAGGCTTCAACGCTTCAGTAACCATCACCGGACCTAAGTCTGAACCACCGATACCGATGTTCACAACGTCTGTGATTGTTTTTCCTGTGTAGCCTTTCCATGCACCGCTGCGAACTTTTTCGCAGAAGCCTTTCATTTTTTCAAGCACCGCATTTACTTCCGGCATTACGTCTTTGCCATCCGATAAAATAGGTGTATTTGAGCGGTTACGAAGCGCTACGTGCAATACCGAACGTTTTTCTGTATTGTTGATCTTCTTCCCTGAAAACATATCTTCAATGGCTTGTTTTAAACCTGCTTCTTCAGCCAGGGCAAGCAATAAAGAAATTGTTTCGTCGGTGATTCTGTTCTTTGAGTAATCAACTAAGATCTCATTGAATTGTATGGAGTATTTTGAAAATCTGTCTTTATCAGCCGCAAATAAATCACGCATTTGCAAACCGGATGTTTTTGAATAGTGTTCGTTTAACTTCTTCCAGGAAGTGAATTCAGCTGTATTCGTCATGTGAGTGTCTTAGTGTATTTTAAGCATATTGCAGGTAAATATACAAAAAAAGAATACCGAATAAGAAATCAATATCCGGTATTCCTGCGCTTTAAAAGCGGTTATTTTTTTCGTTTTAAACGCTTTTTGATAGGATCATCCTCCTGCTGTTCTTTGGATCCTTCAGGTATAGGTTTCCCGTCTATAATAATAACTTTCCCCTTTTCATTCCATTCCTTGGCAATAACCGGTTGGGTTTCTTTGTCATAAGGGTCATCCGGATATTTGGTTTCCCGTTTGCGGTTGGGTGAATCCGGGAAAAATTCAATCCATACGCCAACTTTGGCTCCGTTTTCATACCGGCCTTTCAGAAGTACATTACCTTTGTCTGTAAAGAGGTAATAGTCGCCCTGCAACTTGCCATATTCGTAAGGCATCACCTCTTTTGGCCTGCGGTGCTCGGCATCAAAATACGTGATCTTCGCTTCTTTGGGCCAGCCTTTGTAATATTTTGTTTTGGCAATGAGTGTGAAATTTTTATCATATAATTCCCAGCGGGCATGCTTGGTGCCTACATAGAAAGCACCGGTTTCTATCACGTTGCCGTTTACCTCCTTTTTATATGGTCCATGCAGTACGCGGTAATTGGGCTGCTTGTCGGCTTCGATTTTGGAAACTTTTATGATTTTATTTTTGGTAATATCCCACACATAGATATCCGGAATGTATGGATTCGGATCTTTCCATACTTTCAGGTAATAAAAAAATTCCATGGTAACGTTTCCGCTCCCGGCTCCTGAAATCGTTCTGATAAATCCTTTTTTACATTTCAGGTCATAAAACACCTTTTTCTTAGGTTTAGGTGCTTTATGTTTTTTCTTTGTATGAAGCGTATCCGGAATGAATATCAACTGGGGAGTTGTATCCGTTTCCATGATATAATATCGCGGCTTCTTACCCGAAGGTAATAATGTATCTGTTTGAGCAACAGAAAGAAGGGGCAGGAGGCAAATCCCTAAAAAGAAGAACCGAACGTTAAAAAACTGTTTCATCAGTTACAAAACTACTAAAAGTATCAATTATTGTGTAATAATATTGTCTGAACTGTGATTTGTTTGATTGTTGTGATGAAATGATTCAATGAGCCGATAATAGCATCCTTTCTTTCTGTATCCAACCTTTCGGGATCATTCATTTATTATATGTGTGCGGGAATTTTAAACGTCTTTTAGTCATATTATTCATGTTAATCAAACAAATCATAGTTCAGGACAGCAACAAAAAAGCCCGGCTGGGGAACCGGGCTTCTCTTCTATCTGGACACGTTATTGACTATTTTGATAATGCGTTCATGTTACGCTCAATGAATGCGCTTAATTCAGCTCCTTGTAGTAAGCCTTGAGAAAGCAGACCCAACTGGTACGTTTGCTTGATCAGGTCTTCGCCTTCAGCAGCCGGACTTGCAATAGCTTTTGCAATTAATGGATGGTTTGTATTCACTACTACTTCATGTGTCAGTTCGAAGCCGCCAAACATTGCTTGTCCGGATGTGGCAGCCATGTCTTTCATACGACGCATGAATTCTGAAATAACAATCGTAACCGGCATATCATCTACAGCCAGATGCTCAAGCTTAATAATCACCTTGCCATTATTGATTACTTTTTTGAAAAGCTCTTCGGCTTGTGTTTCCTGTTCTTTGGTTAGCAGGCTTAATTTAGGTTCGTCTTTTTCAATCAGCTTGTCTACACTTTCAGAATCAATGCGTTTGAATTGTACGTTCTCTAATTTATTTTCCAGTTGACCTAAGAAATGTGAATCGATCACAGAATCAAACAGCAATACATCGTATTGTTTTTTCTTGGCAGCCTGAATGAAGATATCCTGCGCTACAGCGTTGTTGCTGTATAAATAAACCAGTTTATTGTTTTTATCGGTCTGTACAGCTTTGATCTTTTCCTGATATTCTTCAATGGTTGAAAGTGCATTATCTGTATTTTTCAGCAGGCAGAAATTTTTAGCTTTGTCGTAAAACTTCTCTTCGCTGATCATACCGTATTTCACAAACATACCGATATCATCCCACTTCGCTTCAAAGCCTGCACGGTCGTTATTGAACAACTCATTTAGTTTATCCGCTACTTTTTTGGTGATGTGGCTGTTGATTTTTTTAACATTACCATCTGCCTGTAAGAAGCTTCTGGATACGTTCAGCGGAATATCCGGCGAATCAATCACACCGTGCAGCAGCATTAAGAATTCAGGTACGATATCTTTTACTTCATCCGTGATGAATACCTGGCGGGAGTATAACTGAATTTTATTGCGCTGGAATTCGAAATCTTTTTTCAGTTTCGGGAAATACAATACACCTGTTAAATTGAATGGATAGTCTACATTCAGGTGGATCCAGAAAAGCGGATCTTCCGACATCGGATATAGTTCTTTATAGAACGCAATATAATCTTCGTCTTTTAATTCGCTTGGCTGTTTGGTCCAAAGCGGAGAAGGGTTATTGATAACCTTGCCTTCGAATTCAATTTCAACAGGAAGGAAACGACAGTACTTTTCAAGGATAGATTGTACTCTATAATTTTCAAGAAACTCAAGTGAATCTTCAGCAATGTGCAGTGTTATTTCAGTGCCACGCTCCGCTTTATCAGAAGGTTTGATCTCGAATTCGGTAGATCCATCGCAGATCCAGTGCGCTGCTTTAGAGTTCGGCTGGTAGGAGAGTGTATTGATTTCAACATTTGAAGAAACCATGAATGCAGAATAAAAACCAAGACCAAAGTGACCGATAATCTGGTTGGTGTCGGTTTTATCTTTATATTTTTCGATAAACTCCGTTGCACCTGAAAATGCAATCTGGTTAATGTATTTTTTTATTTCTTCAGCTGTCATACCAATACCACGGTCGGTAATGGTAATTGTGCCAGCATCTTTATTTACACTGACAGAAACTTTGGTTTCGCCAAGCTCACCGGCATATTCGCCAAGAGCTGCCAAACGTTTTAATTTTTGCGTAGCATCAACAGCATTTGATACTAATTCGCGTAAAAATATCTCATGGTCAGAGTAAAGGAATTTTTTAATGATCGGGAAAATGTTCTCTGTGTGAATGGAGATATTACCTTTTTCTTGCATAGATGTATTGTGTTTAATTTGCCGGAACTCTTTTCAAAGATTGTTCCATAGCTAAAATGGGTGACAAGATGGCAGGAAGTAGTTGTTAGTAGATTCTAGTTACTAGATAACAAAAAATGAACTCGATTTTACTGTCTAGTAACTAATAACTGGCAACTTATTCAATGACTACTTTTTGTGTAAAATAATGATCGTTGTATTTATAACTCACAATATATAGTCCCGTGCTTAAGGCAGCAGCATTTACTGTTTTTGTATCAGATGTTTCCTGTATTTTGCTGGCGCCCGTTATGTCGGTAACATGCACGTCAGAAACATTTTCAGAAAAGCTGATGGTTTTATTAGCCGCGAAAACATTGATCGGCGAGGTGTTCGAATAATTTATCGTTGCAGTGGCCGGGTATTCAAAAGCTAAATTATCTACAATCAGTTGCGTACCCTTATGTGCGGTTGCCCCTGAAGTTTTATTAAAATCTCCGAGATTAAAGGATATCACTAAAGCGTCCACCGGGCCTGGATAACCAAAGTCGTATGAAATAGGGATTTCAAACTTAGTATATTTTGTTACGGAGGAATTTTGAGTAAGGGAGCCCCAGCCGACATAATTTTTATCGGCATTGAGAAGCTGAACAATGATTGTTAACGGATCTCCGCCAACCTGGTTAAATTTAAAGTACCCCGAAAGTGTTGATGGCGAGTCTGTAAAGGGGACACCGTTAATGGTAGTAGCAGAGTAGCCGAGCGATGAATATACAGCCGATGCAGAGTAAGAACTGCCTATAGCAAATGGGTTTAATTTAAGCGCATATTTGCCGGTATAAGCGTCTGTAGTTTTTACGGCAATAGGCGTGGGTGGACAATATCCTGTTGATTCATATATAATCTCGTCGTATGTTATGTAGCTTTCAAGGGAATCCTTTCCGGAGCACTTCTTATACGAATACCAATTTTCAAAATCTCCGTTCGGGACAGTTGATTGGGCATGTAGATGAAAGACTGAAGATAAAAGGATAGCTGAAAGGAAGAGATTTTTCATATTGTGAAATTATATTGTCTATTTTGAATTAAAAATACACAATATAATTTCAATAAAATATGCTTAAGTAGAATTATTACAGAATCTTTATCTCCGTTCTCCGGTTCTGCTGCCTGCCTTCTTCAGTAGTGTTTGGAGCAACCGGTTGTGAAGAACCATAACCTTTGGGAACAAGACGATTCGCTGCAATTCCGTAGGTGGTTAAAAACGTCACTACATTTTTTGCACGTTCTTCAGATAATTTCTGGTTCAGTGTTTCATCGCCAATATTGTCTGTATGGCCGGCAATTTCTATACGCACCGTCGGATTCTTTTTTAACAGTTCAACCAGTTTTAATAGTTCTGCCGTTGATTCCAGGCGCAGGGTGGATTTTCCGGAGTCAAAGAAAATATTACGCAGTACAATTTTGCTGGAACTTTTAATGGTAACCAACGTGATGTCCTGTTTATATTCTTTGAAGTTACTGTTGCTGTTGAGCGTCATGTTTTCAGAATAGAACAGGTGTCCGTCTTTTTCTATGGAGATACCATAATTTTTACCTGCCGGCAGCGACATCAGGTATTCGCCGGTTTCACTGTTTGAGCGGTATTGGGCAACTACTTCTTTTGTTACATTGTCGGTAACAGTAATCGACGCTTCGGTAGGTTTACCGGTTTGATCATCTTTGATCACACCTTTGAGCAAGGCCAGTTCCGGTGCTTTTTCAGCTACCGGCATGCGGATGGAATAAATATCCTGCTGTCCGAAGCCACCTTCTTTGTTAGATGAATAATAACCAATTTTTCCATCGGCAGAGAGCACGAAATACACATCATCACCGGCGGTATTGATTGGTGAGCCCAGATTTTCAGGAGTTGACCAGGTGCCGGAGGCTGTTCTGGTTGTTTTGAATACATCATAACCACCCATGGTTGTGAGGCCCTTGGAACTGAAATACAAAGTTTTTCCATCGGGATGCATGAAAGGGGCATCTTCATCAAATGGTGTATTAAAAGGAAGTTTGATGGGTTTGCTCCAGGCGCCGCCTACCGTACGGCTGCACATGTAAATATCCCTGTTTGAATAGGCATCGGTAGCGCGCACAAAAAAGAGCGTACGTTCATCCGGTGATAAGCAGGCAGCTGTTTCAAAGAACGCTGTATTCATAGGCAGCGGCGTAGCTGCACTCCATTTTTTTCCTTTTAATTCTGATTGAAAAATATCACCGCCATTTACACCGCGGTAAATAAACATGGTTTGTCCGTCTTCGGAAATACCTACACAGGCATCATGCACATCCGTGTTTAAAGGTGCCCCGATGTTGCTGGCCTGGTTCCATGCGCCGCCAACGTTGCTGCACATGTAAATATCTTCAAAAGGTAAACCGTCTGCTTCCAGCTTGCCGCCAATGCTGCCAGCTCTGCGTGAAGTAAAATAAAGCTTTGACAGATCGGCTGTAATGTTGGGCAGGTAGTCCATGCCCTGCGAATTAACCAATGCACCGGAATTCGTTATTTTAACATTTTTAGGATTGGAGGTGTAATTTTTTCCGTTCATACATTCGCCTTCGAGGCGGGAAATATTTTTGTAATTCGCTCTCCCCGGATCTGATTTTTTATAGTAATAAATAGCCGAATCCCAGCGATGGTTTTGATGCAGCGCCTGTGCATACACAAAATACATCTCATTGGTTGGCGGAGAAGATTTGCGTACAGCGACACCTGCATATTCAAGCGCCTTTTGTTTGGGTGAGGTTAGTAAATAGCATTTGGCAAGCATAAAATTTACATAGGCGTTATCCTTGTTCTGCTGCAAAGCCAGTTCATAGGCGGTGAATGCTTCTTTATAATTCTTTGCCTGAAAGGCAGCATCACCTTTTTTAATCAGTTTATCATCCTGACTAAAACCTGTTAAAAATAAAAAGGTTAAACAGAAGCTGGTTAGTATAATTCTGCTCATAGGTTTTACGGTTATGTTCAATGCTATACTTAAGTATAACGAATTTTAAGCTGAAAACGATACGTTTTTAAGCAGAAGGCTTAAAGCTTAAGGCTAAACGCTTATTCCGGAAGTAACAAAAAAGCCTTACGTATTTTAAATTACGTAAGGCTTTCAATATATAATAAGAACAAGCTTTAGGCTTTAAGCCCTAAGCTTTTAGCGTATCCTGTCAACAGATTTAACCAGCTCTTCATCTTTTTGAATGCGTTTGCCAGCTATAAAGCATAGAATCAAAGCCGCTAATGGCATATAGAAGGCCAGACCAAATGTTTCATGAATTTCAGCTGCACCAATAAATAATTTTATTTTACGGATATACCAGAAATAAAGACCTTCGATTAAACAGATCAGAATGGTGTTCATCATATTAAGACGCATTTGCAGTACTCTGTTTTTGTATTTAAAAATAATATAGAATGTTAATGCAATACTTAAACCGATCAAGCCTGCAATGAAAGCAACATTTTTATCGCTGGAAATATCACCATGAGTAATCGTTACTGCAAAGGAATTTAAATGATACGCTGTTCCTTCAGAAGTTGCCTGCCAGGCAGGTGTAAATAAGCAAATCGATAAAACAGCAGCAGAAATAAGTAACAGGATTGATTGAATTCTTTGTATCATACGGGCTTTCAATTAAATTGCAGCTATAAAAATAGTAAAAAAATTGAGATATTTTCTGGATATATCCTATCGTGGCTCAAACTACCATGGTTGGCAGATACAAGAAAACGCTGTTACCGTACAGGGAGTTTTAGAGAAAGCATTGAGTAATGTACTTGGCACTAAGATCGATATATTAGGCAGCGGCCGGACCGATACCGGCGTACATGCTACGTCGCAGATCGTACACCTTGATTCACCAAAAGTTATTGATCAGGCATTGATTTTCAGGATCAACGGATACTTGCCCAAAGATATTTGTATTAAATCTGCCCGTCTGGTAAGAGACGATGCACATGCACGATTCGACGCCATTTCCAGAGCGTACATATATCGGATTACACTGGTGAAAAATCCTTTTGAAATCGGATTGGCATATTATTTTTACCCACCGATTAATATTGACCTGATGAATCAAGCTGCGGCGTTATTGCTTCAGTACGAAGATTTTGAAAGCTTCAGCAAAGTACATACGGATGTAACCAATTTTAATTGCACCATCTTTCATGCCTATTGGGAACGTAACGGAGATATGCTGTACTTCCATGTAAAAGCCAATCGTTTTTTACGCGGCATGGTACGCGCACTGGTAGGCACTATGTTGGAAGTAGGGAAGGGACGTATGAGTCTGGATGAATTTGTTCAGATCATTTTAGCAAAAGACAGAAAGAAGGCAGGTATATCAGCACCTCCGGAAGCATTATATTTATCAGAAGTAGAATATCCGGCGGAGGTATATAAACATGGCTGAGATTCTACGCATACAAAACATTACCAAGACCTTTGGCACGCATGTAGCCATTGATCAGGTTTCACTATCTCTGAAAAAGAATAGCATCCTCGGGCTGCTTGGTCCGAACGGGGCTGGTAAGACAACCTTGCTGCGGCTGATCACGCAGATTGTGTTGCCCGACAGCGGACAACTATTTTTTAACGGAAGTCCGTTGAATGAATCGCATCGTGTAAAGATGGGCTATCTGCCTGAAGAGCGGGGACTGTACCGTAAAATGCGTGTACAGGAACAACTGATGTATTTTGCCCAGCTGCGTGGATTATCTGCAAAGGAAGCCAAACAACAAAGTAGTGAATGGCTGCAGCGACTGCAGATAGAACATCTACACAGTCAAGTGTTAGAGACCTTGTCTAAAGGACAGCAGCAAAAGATTCAGTTTATTTCAGCCGTTGTACATAAGCCGGAGTTATTAATTCTGGATGAACCCTTCAGTGGTTTTGATCCGGCAAATGCGGAGGTTATTAAAAACGAGATCCTTTCTTTACACCAATCAGGTACAACCATTATTTATTCTACGCACCGGATGGATACCGTTGAAGATGTATGCACAGAGCTGCTGATGATTAATAAAGCGAAAGTGGTTTTACAGGGTGAACCGCATGCGATCCGCAAGCAATTTGATAAGGGATATGTGCGGCTGGTTTATAGTGGAACCCTGCCTACGCAGCTGCAATCAGCCATTGTTGAACAGCGCCTGCTGGAAGGAAATAAAACTTCGTATTTACTTTCTTCTTCTTTAGATAGAAAACAATTGCTACAGATGTTGATCAATCAGGGCGAGGTACATCATTTTGAAGAGCATTTGCCAAGCATGCATGAACTGTTTTTAGATCACGTAAACAAGACGAACGAATGAAACAGATGTGGACTGTTCTGAAACAGGAATACAGCAATCGTATACGGAAGCGCTCATTTATCGTAATGACCATACTTGGTCCGGTACTTTCTCTGTGTGTATTGTTTATACCTATTTACCTGAGCCTCGATACCACGGAACGTATTCATGTATGGCTGCAATCATCGGCGCCGCAACATCTGAATGGAAATTATACCGACCAGACATTTATCTTTCATCCGATACCGGAAGGCAGGATCAGTGATGTTGAAAAAGAATTTATGCAGCAACCAGATAAAGCAGATGTGCTGGTGTATTACACCATTGAACAGGGACGTGTGGTATTGTGGGATAAAAAAGGCCTTTCAACTGCAGAGCAATGGAAGCTGAAAAATAAAATTCAGGATATTTATACCAAAGAGCTTGTTTCCAGATATCTTCCGCAACATGCAACAGCTCCTGCCATGCAATACATTCCGCTGGCAGAAGAAAAACAATATGCAGATTTGCTGCAGCTTACCGGTTTATTCTGTGCAATCATTATTTACTTTTTTATTTTCTACTATGGCGTGCAGGTCATGAAAGGCATTGTAGATGAAAAGGTAAATCGTGTGGTTGAAGTGATCCTTTGTTCGGTAAAACCTTTTCATTGGATGATGGGAAAGATTTTGGGTATTGCAGCTGTATGTCTCACGCAGTTCGGTTTCTGGACGATGATCTATATCTGGATCGGATCAAAGTTTAATCACCGTTATGGAGATGCGATCACGCAATTCAATAATGAAAATATTCAGGAAACACTGCGTGTATCGAAAGATGCCTGGCAGGCAATGGAATGGAACGTATTTGCACAAAGTTTTGAAACACTGCCGTTAATGAAGATCGGTGTCTGCTTCTTTATATTCTTCATTCTTGGTTATCTGTTGTATGCTTCGCTCTTTGCAGCCGTGGGTGCCATGACCGATAATGAAACCGATACACAGCAATTTACTTTCCCGATTACAGCACCGTTATTTATCACCTTCCTGTTTGCCGGCTTTATTATTAGTGATCCGGATTCGCAGCTGGCAGTGGTGTTGTCGTATTTTCCGTTAACGTCGCCGGTAGCTATGATGCTGCGCATACCGTTTGGTGTTTCTGCATGGGAGATTGCAGGTTCTGTTGCTATGCTTGCCACAGCCTTTGTACTATCGGTCTATATGGCTTCGCAGGTGTTTAAGCGCGGCGTATTGCAGTATGGCAAAGCAATGAGCTGGAAGGATTTATTCAGCTTTGGTAAAAAATGATCCCGCCTGAGCGGGATTAGATAGTTGTCGAATGTATCATTAACTCAGATAAACCGCCATGTCTTTAGACGACAGGTTTACTTCTACATGTTCTTTTAAACTGGTTGCCATTACATAACCCACGAAGTCTGCAGAAATAGGGAAGGTGTGGTGCCCACGATCCACGATGAATGCCGTCTGGATACGTTTCACGCTGATGTTTAAAAACGGTTTTAAGCTGTAGGCAATGGTACGGCCGGTGCTTAATACATCGTCAACAATAATGATGCATTTATTTTTTAAGGTCTTTACATCCACATCAAGTGTTACTTCACTTTGCGATGGCGCCTGTTTGTCAAGCGTAACTTTGATCAGCGTAGTTTTGATGGTAGAGATAGACTTGAATTCTTTTTCCAGCAATTTGGCAACCGAGTAGCCACGATCATAAATACCGGCAAAAACGATTTCTTTTTCCTTAAAGTTTTGTTCCAGAATTTCATACGCAATACGTTTGATGCGCTGCTGAATTTGCTTTTTTGTTAAAATAAGATTCTTTTCTGCCATGATCGTGTGTTGATTGGCAAATATATGTAATAGGTTTTAAGAAGTGTAAAGTTTAGAGTGTAAAGTGTAATCGTTTCTTAATTTTTTTGGTACTGTTGGCATTGCGTATGCTCACCCAACCAAGCCCCAACCTGCTGTTGTGCCATCGGCCAACAGCCTGGTGCAGTTTCGATCCGGCACCATAGTATGAAAAACAGGCGTTGGTACAAAAGATGGTTAGGTATTCGTGGGTGAATTTTCTTGGTGCCGGCATACAATCTTTTTCTATTCTGCGTTTTAACGTTTCATTACACTGGATAAAGTCGGTCAAATTATGTACTTTAGTGTCTGGATAGAGAGCCAATTTCTATTTCAGAAACTTTTCCGGCAGCCCATTTTTATGTTCCGGGCATTCATTGTTCCCCCTTTATTGAAATACTTCAACCGTAGTTCAACCGTAGTTCAACCGTACTTTATCCGTAGTTCACCCGTAGTTCACCCGTATATAAGCCCTGGTAATCCTATTATAATCTTATGTTGACGCTATAACAATAGTATAGTTATACCCATCCAATACGCAAACCTTCTCCACTAATGCTCTTTAAAATCAGCACTTTGGCCTCTATAAGCCGTTTTACACGAATTCCCGATAATTTATTCATTATTTTTTGCTGTCTTGGGAATATTCCGTATTTTTGTCGTCCGATTCATTAAGTGAACGGAGGAAAATGATCTGTAAGCGAGTGCTTCTGGCCGCATTTTCAGTTAAAAAGAAAGAAAAATTAAACAATACAATCATGAAACAAGGTATTCACCCAGATTATAGAGAAGTTGTATTTCACGACATGTCTGCGGATGTAAAATTCATCAGCCGTTCTACTATCAAAACTGGCGATACAATCGTTATGGAAGATGGAAAAACTTACCCATTAGTTAAATTGGAGGTTAGTTCTGCTTCTCACCCATTCTACACTGGTCAGAAAATGTTCTTGGATACTGCAGGACGTGTTGAAAAATTCAACAAACGTTACAAAAAATAATATTTCTCCCCATTCACAGGGATTTAAAGTCTTTTCAATGGAAATTGGAAAGACTTTTTTATTTTTGATATATGAATATTCTATTCTTTGATGAACCCGCTCTACGCAAGGCTTTATTGCCTTTAACCTTTACCCGGCCTGCGGCAGAATTGCGGATAGGTATTTACACCATTCGTGAAAAATGGCAGCAGTATTTTTCCAACGCGCACTGCTTCTTTAAAACCGAACCTTACCTGCAGGCAAAATATCCTTCAACTGCATCGGCGCAACTTCATATCAATGGTTGTGTGTGTCCGAATGAACACCTTGTTGCTGAAATTGAAAAACTGAACGAAGGAGAAGGATTGGTGCATCAGGGCATGGTGTTGGCTTCAAAAGGAGATCTGAAAAAACGCGTTGATTATTTTCAGGAAGTCCTGGTGATTCGCAGTCCTTCGGATTTGTTCACGCATAATGGCGCAGAGATCCGCAATGATTTTAAACTGATCACAAAAGACAGAACCAGCTGTGAAATCACAGATAAACATACTATTGTCTACAATCCATCGAATGTATTTATTGAAAACGGTGTTTCTATAAAAGCTGCCATCATCAATGCGGAAGATGGTCCGGTATACATTGGCAAGGATGTAGAGATTCAGGAAGGCACGATCATTAAAGGTCCGTTTGCCGCTTGCCAGGGAGCCGTACTTGCCATGGGCTCTAAAATGCGCGGCGATAATACTGTCGGTCCTTACTGCAAAGTTGGCGGAGAAGTCAGCAATACCATCTTCATTGGGTACAGCAACAAAGTACACGATGGTTTCATTGGCAACTCGGTGATTGGCGAATGGTGCAACCTGGCAGCAGGTACCAATGTATCCAATCTGAAAAATAATTATTCTTCCATCAAAGTTCATTCTTATGAGAATGACCAGTTGGAGGATACCGGAAAAATATTCCATGGTTTAATCATGGGCGATTACTCGCGCTGCGGAATCAATTCGATGTTCAATACAGGAAGTGTGGTAGGCGTTTCCTGTAATATATACGATTCGGCATTTCCGCCAAAGTTTATTCCTTCTTTTGCCTGGGGCTCTGCTGCAGGCTTTACAGAGTTCCGTCTGACTGAAGCGTTTGATGTAGCGAAGAAAGGAATGGCCCGCCGCAAAGTTGAACTGGCTCCGGAAGATATTGCGATTCTTACGCATGTCTTTGGTGCAGAATCCCAGCAGCGTTCACTGTTAACGAAAACGATTTAATATGCAATTCTCTCAGATCCCCGGACTACAGGAGGTTAAAACAACGCTGATCAATTCGGTAACGAATAATCACGTGGCACATGCGCAGCTTTTTGCTGGTGTGGAAGGCTCTGCGGCATTACCGCTTGCATTGGCTTATGCTACCTATGTGAACTGTCTGGAGAAAGTGGAAGGAGATTCGTGCGGTAAATGTTCATCCTGCAGCAAATACAATAAATTAATCCATCCCGATCTGCATGTGATCTTCCCGGTTACTACAAACAAGAAGATCACGAAAGACGCGTCCAGTGAAGTATTCTTCCCGGATTGGCGTGAAGCATTCCTGGCGAATCCTTTTTTTACATTCGGTGACTGGATGGAATCGCTCGATGGAGAGAATAAGCAGCTACTCATCAATGTAGAAGAAAGTCGCACCATTGTTAAGAAAATTTCAATGAAGGCTTTTGAAGCAGAATATAAAGTAGTCATTATCTGGCTGCCGGAAACCATGCGTGCAGAAGGCGCGAACGCCTTACTGAAGTCGCTGGAAGAGCCGCCGGCAAAAACTTTATTCCTGCTGGTTACAGCAAAGCAGGAAAAATTATTAACGACAATTATCTCACGTACGCAACGTGTACAGGTACGTTTGTTTAATGATGCGGAGATCAAACAATATCTGATTGAAGAAAAAGGCATCAGCGAAGCGCAGGCAAAACGTGTAACCTATCTTGCCGATGGAAACATGCGTGAAGCCATACAGCTCTTGTCTGAAGAAGATCAGGATCATGAATCGAAAATCAGAGACTGGTTCCGTGCCTGCTTTGCATCTAAGCTGCAGGACATGATCCGCATGTCGGAAGAATTTGGATCGTTGCCGCGTGAATTACAAAAGTCATTGCTGCAATACGGCCTTGGTATTTTCAGAGACAGTTTGATGTACAAAGAAGTAGGTACAGATCTGCTCCGTGTAGATGAGAATAGTACTGATGATATGGTTCAGAAATTCAGTCAGGTGATTGATTTTTCAAAAGTATTGAGTTTGTCGCAGGTGCTGAACGATGCACATGCAGAAATTGAAAGGAACATAAATTCCAAAATGGTATTTATGGATACTTCCTTTCAGATGAATAAAATTTTCAAACAAAAATAATGAATAAGAGCGTTCGTATTGGAACACGCGGAAGCAAGCTGGCCTTGTGGCAGGCGGAGCATGTAGCTGCTTGTCTGAAGACAAAAGGACTGGAGCCGGAAATTGTGATCATTGATACAACCGGTGATAAGATCCTGGACCAGTCGTTGTCAAAGATCGGTTCCAAAGGTTTATTTACAGAAGAGCTGGAAGAACAGTTGCAGACAGGTGCGATTGACATTGCCGTGCACAGTGCCAAGGATCTGCAGACACACTTGAAAGATGGTATGTATATTCTTGCCATTACCCAACGTGAAGTGGTGAACGATGTATTGGTGAGTCACAAGCCAATCCGTACGCTGAAAGAAGATGCTGATATCGTAATCGGAACATCTTCAACACGCAGAAGAGCCTTGTTACGCAAGTTTTATCCGAATGCGAAAATGGTTGATATGCGGGGAAACTTGCAGACACGGATCCGTAAGATGGAAGAAGGTGCATGTGATGCTATGTTATTGGCGTATGCAGGCATGCATCGTATGGGTTATGATACCTTGATCAGAGAAAGACTTTCTCTGGAAGAATTTATTCCTGCTGCCGGACAAGGGACATTGGCGATAGAAGCTTCTTCAACCTTAGATAAAGAAAAAGCAGCGACTATTCGTTTGGTATTGAATGATGCCACTACAGAAACAGCTGTGTTAGCGGAACGCGCGTTTCTCCGTACACTCGAAGGCGGATGTAGTGTACCGGTGTTTGCACTGGCAGTTGCTCGCGATACCGATTATTTATTAACCGGCGGTATTGTTAGCCTTGACGGAACAAAATATTTAAAACAGGAAATTCATTTTACCGCTACCGATGCTGAACAGCGTGGGGTTGAACTGGCAACCGCTTTGCTGAAAGCAGGTGCGGAGGGGATACTATACGAGATCAAGCAGTCTTTAGGTAAATAGCCCAATAGCATACGAAAAATTCCAAATAACGAATCTCAAATAACAAACAGGTTGTTATTGAGAGACTACTAAAATTTACACGCTGAACTTTACACTTAAATAGTACATACACAAATGAAAAATATGCTTTTAACGCTTTTTGCGTTTGTATCTCTACTAACAGCACAGGCACAAACATCAATAGCTCCGGTTCTTCCGAAAGATGACTATGTAGTAACCATCTCAACTTCTTACGGCGATATGATTCTGTTGCTGTATGATGCGACACCATTGCACAAAAAGAATTTTATTGAACTGGCACAAAAACATTTTTATGATGGTACAACATTCCATCGCGTGATTGCTGATTTTATGATTCAGGGCGGTGATCCGAATTCCAAGGATTCAATCACAACCAACGATGGTATGGGTGGACCGGGTTATACAGTTCCTGCTGAATTCAATCCAAACCTGAAGCACGACAAAGGTGCGCTGGCCGCAGCGCGTATGGGAGACGAAGTGAATCCTAATAAAGAATCCAGCGGTTCTCAGTTTTATATTGTTCAGAATAAAAAAGGAACACCATTCTTAAATAACAACTACACCGTATTTGGACAAACCATCAAAGGCTTCGATGTGATTGATAAAATTGCACAGGTAGAAAAAGATGGTGCAAACAGACCATTGAAAGATGTAAAGATGACCGTTACAGTCACCAAAATGAAAACCAAAAAGATCATCAAGCTGTATGATTGCGCATGGTTTTATAATGTGTAACGCTGAAGGCGGAACGCTTAACGCTTAATGCTTGAGTCGATCTTAATTTACTATTAGCTCATTTATTAAAAGAACTGAAATAGTTATTCACCACAAATAAAATCTAGAGCTTTTGGCGTTTAGTCTTAAGCTTTAGGCCTTCTATCAACCCCGGTCTGTGGCACACAGAACGGAATGATGGTTTGTGTGACACAGACCATGGTGATGGTAACTGCAAACAACAACAAATAATAATCATTAATAACCAAACAAGCTTTAGGCCTTCAGCCTTCAGCTTTAGGCTTAAAGCTTATGAAAATATTAATCACCGGTAGCAATGGTTTGCTCGGACAGAAATTAGTTTCTCTTTTATACTTACTGCCTGAAGTAACATTGATTGCTACAGCCCGTGGTGCAAACAGAGATGAGATCTATGAAGATTATATCTACGAGTCCATGGATATTACTTCGGAGGAAAATGTGTTGGCGGTTTTTAGAAAACACAAACCGGATGCAGTTATTCATACCGCTGCCATGACACATGTTGACCAATGCGAGCTGAATAAGGAAGCTTGCGTGGATCAGAATATTACAGCCGTGAACCACATCATTAAAGCCAGCAAAGAAGTTGGCGCATTCTTATTGCATGTATCAACCGATTTTATCTTTGATGGCAAGCGCGGACCATTAACGGAAGATGAAGTTCCAAATCCGGTTAATTATTATGGCTGGACGAAATGGGAGGCTGAGAAAGCAGTTGAGCAGTCTGGATTGAAATGGGCCATTGCACGCACGGTACTGGTGTATGGTGTGGTGCAGGATATGAGCCGCAGCAATATTGTGTTGTGGGTGAAGAATAGTCTTGAACAGAAAAAAGAAATCAATGTTGTAAACGATCAGTGGCGTACACCAACCTTGGCAGAAGACTTAGCAATGGGCTGCTGGCTGATTGTTAAAAATGGAGCAACAGGCATCTTCAATATTTCCGGAGAAGAAATGATCAGTCCGTATGACCTGGCACATAAAGTTGCCGACGTATGGAGCCTTGATAAAGGACTGATCAAACAAGCCGATTCATCAACCTTTACACAACCTGCGATGCGTCCGCCGAAGACCGGTTTTATCATAGACAAAGCAAAAAAACAATTAGGCTACAAACCGCATACCATCATCGAAGGGTTGGAACTGGTGAAAGAGCAATTACAGTAGGGGCGTATTGCATACGCCCTTTTTCTACAATGGTTTAATCCGGGCGTATGCAATACGCCCCTACGGGAAAATTTTATACACATGAAATTTTACCCCGGTTTTTATAAAAACAATATTTTTTGCAGTATATCCGTTCAGATTTAAACATCTTTTCTTTAAAAAAGGATATTTTTTAGAACGAAGGCCTGAAATCGTTAACAAAGGATAATAATTTATCCGTGTAACCCATTCATTTGTAGGATATTAATTGAGGCATTTGTTTGTTTGTCGGAATTCTTTGTACTAGATTTGTAGTATAAGTTTATGGAGTACCTGTAGGGAAACATCATTGAACATGTCTTACATAGCCAACTTTTGTTCGTTTAGTTGGTGAATAAGTTGATAAAAGGGTTAAGAGTGGTGCTGATAACGCCACTCTTTTTTTGTTCCTATAGATTTTTCTCTCTTATTTTATACAATGTCAGATATAAAAAATTTAGATGCAGCGATCAATGCATTCATCGGTCCGGTCTCGGATTTTATTACTTCAATTATTTTTTATTCAATTCCTGTTTCAGGTGTAGATGTACCTTTGATAGTGCTGTGGCTGATTACTGCAGGAGTATTCTTTTTTTTCTATCTCAAAGCCATTAATATCACACGGTTTGGTTTAGCAATTAATATTGTACGCGGGAAATACGATGATCCCGATTCGAAAGGAGAGGTGAATCACTTTCAGGCGTTGGCAACGGCTTTGTCAGGCACCGTTGGTTTAGGCAATATTTCAGGTGTAGCGGTTGCGATCGCGCTCGGCGGACCGGGTGCAACCTTCTGGATGGTTGTGGCGGGTTTCTTCGGCATGATGACCAAGTTTGCAGAATGCACGTTAGGTGTCAAGTACCGTCAGGTGAGCGCGGAGGGGATTGTATCGGGCGGACCAATGTATTTTCTGCGTGATGGGTTAAAAGCAAAAGGTTTACCGGTGCTGGGTAAAGTGCTTGCAGCCTTGTTTGCACTGATGTGTATTGGAGGCGCGCTTGGAGGCGGCAATATGTTTCAGAGTAATCAGGTAACCGCACAGCTCGTTGCAGAAACGGGTGGGAGTGCGAGCTGGTTCAGCACCAATCTGTGGCTGCCGGGTTTAATCTTAAGTTTGCTGGTTGGAAGCGTGATCATTGGCGGTTTAAAATCGATTGCAAATGTGACCGAAAAGATCGTTCCTTTCATGTGTGCATTGTACGTAATCACTTGTCTGTATATTATTTTCGCACGTTACGATGAAATTCCTGAAACATTTATGCTGATCATAAATGGAGCATTCAATGCTGAAGCAATGTATGGGGGCGTGCTGGGCGTGCTGATCACGGGTTTCAGGCGCGCATCTTTTTCAAACGAAGCAGGCGTGGGTTCGGCATCGATTGCACACTCAGCTGTAAAGACGAAAGAACCCGTAACGGAAGGCCTGGTATCTTTACTCGAACCGTTTTTGGATACCATCGTGATCTGCACCATGACCGCGCTGGTGATTGTTATTTCCGGGGCGTACCAGGAAGTAGGTAAAGATGGTATTACACTTACTACGCATGCCTTCTCGAGCACAGTTAGCTGGTTTCATTACATACTTTCCATTAGTGTATTTCTGTTTGCTTTTGCTACCATGATCTCCTGGTCGTATTATGGTTTGAAGTCGTGGGGCTATTTGTTTGGTGCAGGCAGGACTTCAGAGTTGATCTATAAATTTATTTATTGCTTTTTTATTGTTGTAGGTTCATCGATGAGTCTTACCAAAGTAGTTGATTTTTCAGATGCCATGATCTTTTCCATGAGCATTTTTAATATTATAGGTTTGTATCTGCTGGCGGGGGAATTAAAGCAGGATATGAATCAGTTTTTACATAAAATAGATACAGGAATTATTAAAAAACACAAGTAAACTTTTATCATGTCTTTTCAATCAGCTAAACAAGCCAGCGGTTCAGGCAACCGCGAGGCTAAAGGATTTTTATTTTTAATCACCATTTTATTGTTGCCCTTTCTTATTCAATATACATACAGGGCTTTGTTTTATATACCGAAGAAAATTGTATTGCCGGTTACCTATCTGAATGATACCTGTGAAGCCAAGAAGGAATACGACTCTTACAACTATCCAACGAAAGCTGCTGCGTTTACTGGTGCTGCCAAAAGTTCAAACAAAGTAACACGCACCTATACGAGTGTGGAATTGAATGCAGCAGATTCTGCCACGCTTGAAACGTTGCCCGGTATTGGTCCGGCGTTTGCGTCGCGCATCATCAAATACCGCACACTGCTTGGAGGTTATTTAAAAGTGGAACAACTAAAAGAAGTGTATGGTATGCCTGAAGAAACCTATGAACGGATCAAGCCCTTGTGTACGATAAGCGCAACAAATGTGAAAATGATTGCCGCAGAAGCCCTATGGAAAACGCCTTATAAATTTTATCACCCTTATTTGAGTAAGGAGTTGAAAGCTGCAATCAATGCCAAACAGAAGAGTGAAGCTTATTCAGAAGCAGCGCTGAGAGCGCTGATTGAGGTAAGTGATGCAAGGTTGGGATTGTATATGGGGTGGTAATTATGAATGGCAAATGATAATTATGAATTATGAATTATGAATTATGAATTATGAATTATGAATGATGAATTATGAATTATGAATTATGA
>JAGKWN010000150.1 GCA_021151805.1 Cytophagaceae bacterium
ATTCATAATTCATAATTCATAATTCATAATTCAAATACAGCTATGGAAAACAAAATCGAATTTATAAGTCCGGATGATTTATTAAAAAATCCGGCCTTCTCACAGGTTGCCATTACAAAAGGGAACGGCAGTACTATTTATGTCGGCGGACAAAATGCCATCACAAAAGATTTACAAATAATCGGAAAAGGTGACATTAAATTACAGACCGAACATGCGCTACAAAACGTTGAAACTGCATTAAGGGCTGCCGGTGCAACGTTGGACCATTTATTCAAACTGACGATTTATATTGTTCAGGGACAAGATGTGCGTAAGGGATTTGAAGGCGCGCAGGGATTTTTAAAGAAGCTAAAACATCCGCCTGTTATTTCAGGAATCATTGTTGCCGGCCTGGCCAACCCGGATTATCTGGTAGAGATAGAAGCTGTGGCGTTTAAGTGAGGCTAATCTTTTCAGTTGTCAGCCTTTGATTGTTGGTGACCGGCATTGTCAGTTAATCACTATAAAGATATTTATGCAAGCCGGAACACCAACAATGGCAGAGAGGTTTCTTTTTGGAATTTGTTATTTAGAATTTATCTTCCGCCCCCACGTCATCTCTTTTTTAAACAACGGCCCTTTCAGTGACTTTACTTCAAAGCCTACCGCTTTTAATGTACGCTTGAATGCAGCCTGCGCACAGTACGTAGTTAATATTCCGCCTTCTTTTAAGCTAGTAAATATCTTTTTAAAATTCTTCTCTGCCCATACCTCCGCCTGGCGGTTAGGAGCAAAGGCATCAAAGTAACAAACATTAAATGTATCTCTAGGCAAAGACTTTTCTTCCAGCGTTGTTTGGTATTTATAGAAAGTAAAATATTCAGACAACTCTACCTTTTCTTCCCAGGCTGCATCGTGCATACGTTTGAAACGTTCTGTGGATGCAGGATCTTCCAGCAGCGAAGGGTAATTCAACTGATCGGTAATTTCTTTACTTAACGGAAATGGTTCAAGCGTATGATATTCAACTTTCAGTTTTAACTCTTCTGCTTTGTTCCAGGTAAGCAAGGCATTCAGTCCTGTGCCAAAACCCACTTCCAGCACGTTTACTTTTTCAAGTTCTTTAAAAAGCAACAGCCCTTTTTCAATATATACATAAATGGATTCCTGTATGGCGCCGTGTTTGGAATGATAGGTTTCATTCAATTCCGGATTGAATAAAGTATGCGAGCCATCGCTGCAAAGAATGAAGGAAATATTTGTTGACATAATTTCAATATTTTAACCGTTCCGTCGCGGAACGAAATATTTTGCTGCCTTTGTGCTTAAATCTTATATAATTTTATTACTCATTTACTGACCGCACAACAAAATCATAGTCGTGTTCAGTAAAGTAAACCGGCACTTTTGCCCATGGATAATTTTTCTCTGCTGCTTTTACATGCGCTGTCCGTATAAATTCCATGAAACGTATAAGGACTATTTGCTCACACCAATCGTATGCATCCATTAATGCACGGCTTTTCAATTCAGTCTTTTTAAACGCTCGCTGAATATCTTCAAAATCGGGGATCTCATAATCCATTTCATACTGCATTTCTGAGTCGCACAGCCAATCCATATCATCCAGATTCAATCCTCCGTCTTTACTAAACGCAAAAGAACTTATATACCAGGAGTCCGGGTTAATATCAAATCCATTGATTTGAAAATAAAGCGCCTTCACATCCATTTCCTTTGAAGCTTCATTAAAAAAATGATTGGCCATCTTAACGAAGTAATCTGTTTCACGAAGAAAAGATCTTCCTATAATTGCATGAAAAGGGGTTTCAGGTATTTCTTTCAATGCAGTTTCAGCAATGGATAATGCACCAGTGAAATTAAACTTTTCAAGCTCCGGATTTAAAAATTCTGCAAATTCAAAATTCATATAATTAAGCTATTATACCGCAAAGGTCGCAAAGGCAAAACGCAAAGAACGCAAGTAATTATTCATCTTTGCGTTCTTTGCGGTTAATTTATTTGCGGTTGAATATTTTAAATATCTCCCTTACACAAAAATCCGCCGTTCAATAAATTTTCTTTGTTGTATAAGAACATGGAGCCATCGGGATTGGTAAGTGTTCCTCCTGCGGCTTCCAGTACAGCTTGTCCGGCAGCAGTATCCCACTCCATTGTCGGGCCGGAGCGATAATACAGATCTGCTGCCCCCTCTGCAACCAGGCAGAATTTAATGGAACTTCCGGTAGTAATAAAATCCGTTACTTTATAATCAGCCAGTAATTTTGCTTCATCTTCCGAACTGTGGGAACGGCTGCCCACCGCTGTACGTCCTTCTTCCGGAGCTTTGCGGACCGTGATCGGATGTTCTTCTCCATTCACAATCTTAAATGCTCCCTGTCCTACCACACCTGCATACAAGGTATCGGTTACAGGAATGTATACAACGCCCATTACCGGACGATCATTTTCAATCAATGCAATGTTTACCGTAAATTCGCCGTTACGCTTGATGAATTCTTTTGTACCATCCAGCGGATCTACCAGCCAATAACGTTTCCAGTTTTTACGTTCCTCATAGGGAGTTCCTTTCCCCTCTTCCGAAATCATTGGAATCTCCGGAAATTCCCCTTTCAACAAAGTATAAATTACTTGATGCGCATTCTTGTCCGCTACCGTCAGCGGTGATTTATCGTCTTTTATTTCAATCAATTCAGAAAAATCCGGCATGGCATACACTTCCATGATTGCTTTTCCGGCTACCATGCTCGCAATTATTGCATTCTCAAGTAAATTATTCATTTAATTCGTTTTAAATTCCAATTCTGCAATTTAAGAAAAGTACCTTAGAATCTTCGGAAAAACTGTCTATCATCCAATGTATGATTGGCAAGTACTGTTTCTCACAGGATTATCCTTTTCAATGTAGATTTCGGTACTCTTAAATTCTGCTTTTTTATTCCCCCATAATTGACACAACTGTATGAGATATAGCCAAAAAACCGTATTTTTGAAGTCAGTTTTAATAATAGCTTGTGAATCACATACATCCTATATTCGATAAGATCCTTCAACGTGAGGATAAAGAAGCGCAGTTAAAACAACATTCCATAGTAATATGGATGGTTGGCTTGTCAGGTTCGGGCAAAAGTACGCTTGCAAAAGCGCTGGAAAGAGACCTTCACGACCGTGGCTTTTTAACCACTTTGCTTGATGGCGACAATCTTCGCACCGGTATCAACAACAATTTAGGATTTTCTGAAGCTGACCGTACGGAGAATATCCGTCGTGCAGCTGAAACATCTAAATTGTTTGCAGCCTGCGGCATCATTACCATCTGTTCTTTGATTAGCCCTACGGAGGAAATCCGTACAATGTCAAAAAACATCATTGGCGCAAACGATTATTTTGAATTGTTTGTTAATACACCGATAGAAGTTTGCGAACAGCGTGATGTAAAAGGTTTGTACAAAAAAGCGCGTGCCGGTGAAATCAAAAACTTTACAGGTATCGATTCTCCGTTCGAACACCCGAAAGCTCCTTCATTAGAAGTTCGCACCGACCTTCATAGCCTTGAAGACTGCCTGCAGCAGATTCTTACCGCTATCCTTCCTAAAATTACCTACTAATTTAGTATTCCAATAGATTTATGAATTCATATACACTATCCCATTTAAAACAACTTGAATCTGAAGCGATCTTTATGATGCGCGAAGTTGCTGCTCAGTTTGAGCGTCCGGCACTTTTGTTCTCAGGTGGTAAAGATTCAATTGTAATGGTACGTTTGGCACAAAAGGCTTTCTTTCCTGCAAAGATTCCTTTTCCATTGGTTCACGTTGACACTGGTCACAACTTTGAAGAGACGATTGAGTTCAGAGATAAAATGGTTCGTGAGATCGGTGCTACATTGATCGTTCGTTACGTTCAGGATTCAATTGATCAGGGCCGTGCTGTTGAAGAAAAAGGACCAAACCCTAGCCGTAACGGTTTACAGACAATCACACTTCTTGATACCATTGAAGAATTCAAGTTTGATGCTTGCTTCGGTGGTGCGCGTCGTGATGAAGAGAAAGCGCGTGCGAAAGAACGTTTCTTCTCTCACAGAGATGAATTCGGTCAGTGGGATCCTAAAAACCAACGCCCGGAATTGTGGAACTTATACAATGGTAAAAAACACCAGGGTGAAAACTTTAGAATTTTCCCTTTAAGTAACTGGACAGAGATGGATGTATGGCAATATATTTATTCTGAAAACCTGGATATACCAAGCATTTACTTCACACATAAAAGAGATATCATCAACCGTAACGGTACATTGTTATTCAACTCTCCTTTTGTAACCTTATTAAAAGGTGAAACAGTTGAAAACATGCAGGTACGTTTCCGTACCGTTGGTGACATGACTTGTACAGGTGCTGTTGAATCAAGCGCAGCTACATTGGAAGAAGTTATTCAGGAAGTTGCTTCAGCACGCCAGACTGAACGTGGAACAAGAGCTGACGACAAACGTTCGGAAGCAGCCATGGAAGACCGTAAAAAACAAGGATACTTTTAATTTAAGCGTTTAACGCATTTAAGATATATTATGCATCAGACTAAAGAAACCATCACAAACGAAAGTTATTTAAATATGGACTTACTTCGCTTCACTACTGCCGGTAGTGTGGATGATGGTAAGAGTACATTGATCGGCCGTTTGTTATATGATTCAAAGGCAATCTTTGAAGATCAGATGGAACAGATTGAAGAAATCAGTACACGTAAAGGTAAGGGCTATGTTGACCTTTCTTTATTAACAGATGGTTTAAGAGCAGAGCGCGAACAAGGTATCACCATTGATGTTGCTTACCGTTACTTCGCTACACCAAAACGTAAATTCATTGTTGCAGATACTCCGGGTCACGTACAATACACTCGTAACATGGTTACTGGTGCATCTACTGCCAACCTTGCAATCATTCTGATTGATGCCCGCCACGGTGTTATTGAGCAAACTTGCCGTCACTCATTCATTGCTTCTTTATTACAAATCAAGCACGTTGTTGTTTGCGTAAATAAAATGGACTTAGTGGATTTCAGTGAAGAGAAATTCAACAAGATCCGTGAAGACTATACAAACTTCGCATCTAAATTATCGATCCCGGATATCCGCTTCATTCCAATCTCTGCATTATTAGGCGATAACGTGGTTGACCCTTCTACAAACATGCCTTGGTACCAGGGCGGAACATTAATGTACACATTAGAAACAGTAAACATTGCTTCTGATCTGAACATGATCGATTCACGTTTCCCTGTGCAGTATGTGATTCGTCCGCAGTCTGATGAGTTCCATGACTTCAGAGGTTTTGCAGGAAGAATTGAAGGCGGCGTATTCAAACCTGGGGATGAGGTGATGCATTTACCTTCAGGTTTAACTACAAAAATTAAAACGGTTGAAACAATCGATGGTCAGCTTCAGGAAGCTTTCCCTCCAATGTCTGTAACGATGACACTGGAAGACAACATCGATATCAGCCGTGGTGATATGATTGTTAAGCCAAACAACCAGCCGGAAGTTGGTCAGGATATTGAACTGATGCTTTGCTGGTTGAATGAAAAGAAAATGACTCCGGGTGGAAAGTATTCAATCAAGCATACTACAAAAGATGCTCGTTGTGTAATTAAAGATGTTCGTTACAAAATCAACATCAATACCCTGCACAAAATTGAAGATGATAAAACAATCGGCCTGAATGATATCGGACGTGTATTGATCCGTACAACAAGTCCGTTGTTCTACGATAGCTATAACAAGAACCGTATCACTGGCAGTGTTATTCTGGTAGATGAATTTACCAATGAAACTGTAGGTGCTGGTATGATTTTATAAAATTTCATAACTGATGAATATTTTAAGAAAGCCTCGACCATTGGATTGAGGCTTTCTTTATTTATGCTTTTATATTTTTAGTAAATCAACTAGCCTGAGGCGTGTGCCAACTGTACAGAAAAATTAACACCCTCTTACTTACTCATAAAAGATACCCGTAAGTATGGCTATGTAAATGATCATGGAGCCTTAGTTATCCCAAGAATCTATGACAGGGGTGAAAACTTTGCAGAAGGCTTTGCCATTGTTCGAATAGGTAATTATTACGGCACCATCGACCAGCATGGCTCTTTCATTATTCCATTAAAATACTCTTCCCTGAGCCAGTATAAGAAAAAATTTTTTGTGGCATCTACAAATGGATCTTATGGTATTATAAATCAGGAAGGCAAAGAAGTGCTTCCTTTTATATATGATAATATCTATGCAGACGATGAATTTCTTATTCTGAAATATAATGGCAAAAAAGGAGTCTATGATTTTGAACAGAAAAAATGGCTCATTCCTGCAAAATATTCTGAAGTTTATACCTATAACACGTCAGGATATTTTATGGCTAAAAAAGAAAATGAAAAAATTGACTGGTATGACAGAACAACCTTGACAATCATTGATTCAACCTATTCAAGCGTCGAAAATCTTTCCCAGGGATATTTTCTTGTTACAAAAAATGATCTTAAAGGAATTGTTGACACCAAAAACAACATCGTTGTCCCTATTATTTACCAGGAATTCAGCGGTTCATACTATTCATCTTCCAGTTTTTCAATTGCAAAAAAGAATGGTAAGTATGGTATTGTAACCTACGACAATAGAGTGCTGGTTGATTTCATATACGACAAAATCAGTACACAGTCAGATCTGTTTGTTGTACAAAAAAATAATCTCTATGGCATTGTTGACAGATTGACATTCAAGGAAACTACCCCCTGTATTTACAAGGACATACAGATATATAACAGCCAACGGATCTTTGCAAAAAAGAATGATTTATATGGTATCATTAAATATGATGGAACACTTGTTGAAGAATTTACCTATGATTTTTCAACCGGGAAAATCTATAAAAAGGGCAACAAATATGGGCTGATGAACTACAACTATGATTTAATAACGTATGCTGTTTATGATGAAATAAAATCCATGGGAGATGGATACTACAATAACTATTACCAAACCTTGAAAGGGAAAGAAAAAGTAATACTTGACAGCAAAGGGAAATTTCTTGTTGATATAAGTGCATACGATGACGCAACGGTTACGAAAGACCAAGAAATAATTGTTACAAAAAATAAAAAATACGGCATGATTGAAAAAAAATCTGGCAATGTACTTGTACCACTTCAATACGATCTGATCGTATATGATTCTAAAGGCACTTGCATTGTTTTTGACAAAGGCCTGTATTATGAAATGACATTCGACGGGGAAAACAAACCTGTATTATCCCCTATCAACTAAACAATACATAAATCATTTTTTAACTAAAAATCCCGGCTCATGTATTTGAAACGGGATTTTTAGTTACAAGATCATTATTTTTATTTAGGTTGTTGTTGCAGTTGCTCCCGAACCATAAGCAAACGTAGGATCATAAAATCCGGAAACACATACCCGGTGCTTACGTGGCTATTTAAGGGTCCCATGAATGGGGATATCAGCACATTGAATAGTTTATAATTCTTTCTAAGATAAAAGATAATCCGTGTTTTATTTTTTGAAGCGATGCCTTTAAGCGAACTCTGACTTTTAATCATTTCAACAATTTTCTTTTTAGGAATAATTGTATCCAGTAAACTATCTGTTGATTCTACAAATTCAATCAGTTTAGCTTTATTCCTGCGTATCTCCAGCTCCCAGTTGATCGTGTATCCTGAAGCGGTAGCAAAACCTATATCAAACAACTCCGGGAACATTTTTTGTATCGTTCGCTTAAAAAGAATTTTCCTGTGTCGATGCACAGGAGGCAAGGTATTTATAAACTCTAAAATTTTACTATGCATTAAAGGATTATGTACACACCCTACCTGACTACAAATATTTTCTCTCCAGGGAAGTAATACATGGTTCATGCGTTGATCAAAATACAGAAAATCTTTCTTGTCATCTACATCCGGATATTTTTCCAACCGTTCATAGATGTCATCCTGCAGCCGGGCAAGATGTTGATTTAACGATGTGTAAAATTCTTTCTCTACAAAGCTTTTCAACCAATCAATACTTCCCGGTCCGTTTACAGCAAGAAGAGAAAATAATTTTTCTTTTGTTTCAAGCGGTTCTTTAAAATAGCCGAAACACTCCTCTCCAACAATCAAGTCAGTATAGGTATTGCTTGCAGCAAGCATATTCCACGTTTCTATTTCATCACAATAATTTGTAATCGCTTTTCCCTGTTGTGCATTATCAATTACATGCTGAACCAGATTGCCGGTATACGTAGGATATGTTGTATGCGAATACCCGCAGGCTTCAGCAATACGTTTTGCCAATATAGAATCAGAATTCGTTTTTGTATTTCCTGTGGCTGCATAGGAGAAGCAGGAAATTTCAGGAATCTGTGTATACTTATGAGCGATTGCTAAAATACCTCTGATGTCGTAGCCTGCACTCAATGAAACTGCCGCATGTGAAATTGCCGGAGCCATTTCCTTAATACTTGCGATCAGCAATTCCTCAAGTTCTTTCTGAAGTTCTTCTTCAGTCTTATTAGCTGTGGCAGCATAATCAAAATGATATTGCCAGTATTGCTCAACAGAAAGTTTATGCGCTGTAATTGAATAAACACTTGCGCCACGCGCAGATTTTATTTCTTTATACAGCGTAAGCGTATTCAGCATAACACCATTCGCCAGAAAGCAAGCTAAACCTTCAGGACTGATTGTACATCTTTGCTTTGGAAGACAATCAATATTGTTGGAGACAAACCACTCGTCACCCAGATTTGCGTAAAATATTTTTTTTGAATTGACTTTATCAGTGATGAAATAAAAACGTTCTCCAATAATTATAAATAAAGCAAAACTTCCCTCCAGCTGATCCGCTGCAGCAACTCCATGCTCTTGAAAGGCATGGATCAATTCATCCTCATTCTTATTATAAATGACACCATCTACAAAAAGCTGAATGGCTTGTGAAGATATTTCCAGAGATGGGGCTCCTTTTATATTTATTTCCCCTTTACTATTAATCAAAAAAGAGAAATCGCCTTTGTTTTTTATAAATGAACATTTTTCCAAAATCACTGTAGCCATACCGACTTATAATATTTAACAAAAAAACTACTCAATATTTCAATGGATTTTCAAACACTGGGTGCCTGTATTTGAAATAAATTCTGATCTGCTTCAGAAAAAAATAAATCCATTAACATCCTAAATATCTGCTTTTTTGGCCAAAACTAAAACTTCTACGCCGAAATATGGCCTTATTTTCTACAATCAGCCTTTACCTTTCCTCTTATAACTATACAATTCCTTCAGGAATTTATAAAAGCTTTCCAATCTATTTGAATTGATCTGACTCCTGCCTTTAGCTATTTTTCACTCCCCAGGCAACCCTTTTTCTATACCTCTTGTCTTATAATCAAACCAACGATCTATACACTTGGAGAAATTTTCAATTGGTATCATTACGCTGCTAACAACTGCATTGTGCTTTATTTATTCGGTTTATAAAAAGGATAACCTTACGCAAAATACGGATGAGGATTAACTGAAGTATAAAGCGGTACGATCGCGAACAATAAAATCATGCATCTGTATTACAAACTATTTAGTAAATTGTCATTCAGGCTGATTATAATTCTGTAAAATTCCGACAAACCGGACACTTAGGAGATGAATGAATAAGCCGTAGATAACATACTACAGAAGCAGCTCTTCTGTACTTATTTAATGAATGTAGAGAAAGATCTCATCGAAGGTTGTAAAAAAGGAAAGCACAAGTCCTTTGAATCCTTGTATCAGCTGTATGCAGGGAGGCTGCTTTCTATTGCCATGCGCTATGCATTTACTACTTTCGAAGCAGAAGATATTCTACAGGATGCATTCATTAAAATCTTCAACTCCATTCATACATATGAATATAAAGGCTCTTTTGAGGGATGGCTCAAACGGATTGTAGTAACCACTGCTATCAATCATTACCATAAAGATAAATTAAAACAAACGCAAACAGACTATGTTGAAGTTGAAGACGAAAGCGATGACGTTGCGGATGTTATTTCAAAAATTTCGGCAGATGAATTACTAGAGACAATTCAAACTTTGCCAGACGGATACCGTATGGTATTCAACATGTATGTCGTTGAAGGCTATACACACAAAGAGATCGGTGAATTGTTATCTATCTCGGAGGGAACTTCAAAATCACAACTTGCTAAAGGAAGAGTTTTATTGAAAAACAAACTTCTTCAGAAAGGGATAATTACGCTATGAAAGACAATACAGATCGTATGGATAAAGCCATAAAAGAAAAGCTGAATGGACATGAAGTACATGTTCCTTCAACTTTATGGAAGTCCATTGAATCAAAATTGCCGCCCGAAAAAAATAGCAAAGTTGGTTCATCATTCTTTAAAAACCCATTCACTATTTCTTTCCTTGTAGTAAGCGTTGTTATTGCCGGCATCTACCTGTTCCGTTCGGTAAACAAACAACAGACAGCAACGGCATCTGTAGCTACATCCCCTGCATCTTCACATACATCTATCGCTGAACATGCTGATAAACATTCAAACGGAAATACATATACATCTTCTGCTGAATTTAATAACATAAACAACAACCCTCAACCAACAACTTCTACAGCAGAGCACACAAATGATCAACAACAAACACTTCCTGCAACTGATAACAAACAATCCGGTTCACAAATATCATTTTTCAACAATTCAGCATCAACAACTACCTATGCTGCTGTAACAACAAACAAGCGTGCATCTTCAGAGAACAATAAACATACAACCCGAGTAAATAATACTGGCGTAGAAACCAAAAATCTCACTACCAATCAACGTACAACGACAGCCTACAACCACACAGGCACTATTGACGGCAGTGTAAAAAACAGCGATGATACGAACCTGGAGGACGCTTCTACAGATAAACTGAACTCGTCTGCATCCGGCACAGTTAGTACTACTGCTACAAGTAAAAAAACGAATTCGAATACAGCCACCGATAACGATGCATCGAACAAAACTCCTGTAACTAAAACTTCAGAACATACATCTGCAGATTCAGAAACAGATCAAAAAAATAACCAGGCAATAGATGCTAGTGCTGCAACAGTAACTTCAGAAAATACTGCAACCGGCATTAATGATGTAACCGCGCAGGGTGCACAAGGACAAACAGAGACTTCTAACACCGATTCCAAAAGCAACGCAGAAAATATTCATTCCAATAATACTTCTAACACCAATCATACAGGTGCAACTGTTGGCGGCATCGCTTCTGCTACAGAAAATTCCACCAAGACTGAAGAGCCAGGCACTCAACATACAAATGAAGCCAACACGACTCAAACAACACAGACTAAGAACAACCAGCAAGGTTCAGCAGATGATCTTGCAGATGTCCGTGCTTACTTCGCAGATTCCATGCAGGTACCCGACAGCGGCCCTTCAATAACTTCATCTGCTGCGAATACTACAAATAATTTAGTTGACTCTGTTAATACAGATAATAAAAGCATTGACAGCAGCAGTATTAAAAAGGATCCTGAAACCCTGGCAACAACATCTCAGGAAGAGAAAAAACATACGTCTGTATTCTTATCTAAATGCAGCTTCGATGGTTTTATCACTCCGGCCTTTGGGTACATCTATACTGCCGCCAACACTTCCATCGTAAGCACAGAAGATTCACTGAACAAATTTATTCAAAACCGAAATCAGAATACCCGCACCGGTTCAGGTATTACAGCCGGCCTGCGTATGAACTATGCACTTAGTAAAAAAATTGAAGTAGGTATCGGCTTTCAATATTCAAGCCTGAGCCAATCTTCCTACCTGACACAAAAATCTCTTACTTCCAGTCATTACATTTACCAGGGATATACAATGACGGACAGCATTTACGATTCTATCCAGAGAGTCTATATCCATAGACAATATTTTGTCAAAACAGATTCTTCTTCAGTCAATAGTTTCACGACTCAAACAAAAAAATTCATTGATAAATATCAGAATTTTTCTATTCCTATCTTTATCGCATATGGCTATTCAATCACTGATCGTCTGTCTATTCTGACACGCACAAGTCTTCTGATCAATTATCAGCTGCATTCAGTAACCTACCTGAACGAAACCGAAGATAAAATTATCGGTCACCAATCCAAGAAGAACCTCTCCCTGGGCGGATCATTTTCTATCGGTGGTTATTATGCCTTTTCCAGAAGCTGCTCTGTATTTGTCGAGCCCGTCGTCTCCTACTACTTTTCAAATTTATTCGACAAGCAGGCGCCAATAAAACAAACACTATTGATGTTTGGACTTCAAACCGGCTTAAGACTAAGCTTCTAAGATATAATGTAAAATGCCCCGGTTAAATTTAGATATTTAACAGGGGCATTTTGACGATTTTTACTGCATTAAATATTACCAGGAATTCTTTGGAACAACACCAAGATTTTTTCGTTCACGTTTAATATCTCCAATATTTGTGCTCATTGCTTCATGCATTGAATTGATCCAATAAGATGAAAAACCTATTCCACTAGGTTCTCCAACCGCTTTCATTGAAAACAACAATTCACCTGTAGAAATTTCGAAATACGTAACATAATATTTTCCTTTTGAAGCAGCCTTATTTAAGCTTTCAGCAATGATCAATGTTCCCACTCCTGAAATAGAACTGTTTTGATAACTTTTCACAATAGCTTTAATTGTATCGGCAGGAATGGTATAATTATCGTCTTCAACAATACAATCTGTCACATTATAATTCGGAACATCTGCTAATGAAGTTTTAAGATCAAGTTCAACTGTTGCAATCTGAAAATATTTCTTTGCATCAAACTTTTCTTTTTCTGTAAGAAACATTTCATTCCACTCTGTAAAATATCTTGCGACAAATGATTCACATTGTGTATTTCCGATTTTATCAACAAAATCGGCTTTGTGAATACATTTCATGGAAGAATAATTTATTCCATAAAACTTAATTGAATTGGCCGTTAATGCTTTCTTCTTATTTTCATCAGCCTGTGTAAAAGCAACTACCGCGAAAACAGTAATCACTCCTGCAATCAGATAAATAAACTTCTGCATAAATTATTTTTTAGCTTTAAATGATTTTTTCAAAAATTTATCAAAGTTGTTCAATGTATAATAAAAAGCTGCAGTAACTCTCATACCAACTGTTGGAGTCATCATACCCATTGCAACACCATATGTTTTAGGAATATTCACTACTGCTACTTCTTTACCCGTAGCAACATCTATATAAATCATTTTGTATTTAACTGATGACTTTAATACCGGATTGCCTGTGTCAATATGCATGGGAGTAATAACAAGCTTGTAATCACTCTTTGGATTATCATTATTAAATGCTGCCGGATAATCTTTCAACACCTTTTTTGTCTGTTCAATAAACGTATTGGAAAAATATTTTTTATCCTTATTCCAATCATTTCGCACATCCTCTTCAGATTTACCGTTTTTATCTTCTTTTTCTTTTTTGATTCTATAATCAATAAATCCTTCTTCAGAGCTCAAACCATCAATAGATGTTTTAGAATAATCAAATTCAACATAAATACTTTTAGGTTGTTTCAGAAAACTTAAGTCTCCACTTAAAAGGGTAATACTTTCACCAGTAGTAAAAGATGTTAAAAGAGCAGTCAGAACTACACAAGAAATTAAAATTATTTTTTTCAT
>JAGKWN010000151.1 GCA_021151805.1 Cytophagaceae bacterium
AAAAATTACGTAATTTTTATTCAGATTATTGATTTTAAGTATAAAATGAACAGATAAATTACAGGATATCAGAAGGCAAAATCCTGTAAAAAGTGCAATACAAACTGAATAAAAATAAGGCCTGAGTTAAAAAGTACAAAAGAACCTGATGTAGATCCATTTCAAGCTACCGCTTCCGCTTTTTCCTGCGTTCCCGTTTTGTTTCTTCCAGCCCTGTAGTATTATCTGTTTTGCTTTTACGCCCAAAAATCTTTTGAATAAATGTATCGTCTTTATACATTTCACAGGTAACATCATTCGTAAAAGGAAACGTGTTTGGAACCAGATATCTGAATTCGGGATCCTGCCGTACACGCTTATAAAATCCTGCCCAGATAGGCATTGCGGTTGCAGAGCCTCTGCCCTGTTCCATATTTATAAAATGAACAGCGGGATTATCTGCTCCCACCCAAACACCTGCCAGCAGCCCTGCAGTATAACCCATAAACCAGCCGTCTTTATGATCCTGCGTTGTTCCGGTCTTGGCTGCAATACTTCCTGTAAAACCATAGATATCCCTTAACTCATGCGCAGTACCTTTATCTGCAACATTGCAAAGCATGTTCGTCATTTGGTGTGCCTGTTCAACAGTAAACACCCGGTCAAAATAAGGCTTTGAAGTAAAAAGCCGCTTGCCCTGTTCATTCACAATAGCTGTAATAAACTGCAACTCCGCTTTCACTCCATTATTAGCAAATGCCGTATAGGCACCCACCAGTTCCCACAAACTGACCTCTGCTGTACCAAGTGCAATGGAGGGCTTGGCAGGCAACTCACTTTCTATACCCAAGGAACGGGCAAGAGAAACCACATTCTGTATACCAGCCTTCATGCAGATCTGTACGCTGATTGTATTAACAGAATTAGCCAGGGCTCCCGCCATTGAATACCTTCCATTTTCACGCTCACTGGAATTATCCGGGGTCCAGTCATCGTATTGCGAATATGTAATTTCCTGATTTGGAATAAACTCACAGGGATCCATACCTGAGCGCAATGCCTGTGCATACACAATGGGTTTAAACACGGATCCCGCCTGTCTTTTAGCACGTACATGATCGTATTGAACCTGTTTATAATTTGCACCACCAACCCACGCCAAAACAGCGCCGCTATGTGGATTCACGACCAGCATGCTAGCCTGCAAAGAACCTATTACAGCCTTAATAGAATCTTCCGTTGAAAGATATTGCTGTTTTTCTCCCCATAATGTATACATGGTTATACTATCCTTCTGCTGCAATGCTTTTCTTATTTCCCGTTCTGAAAGTCCTTGTTCTTCCAAAGCCCGATAACGGGGCGTTTGCTTCAGCGCACGCTCAAGCAGTTCATGCTGTTTCCTGAAAAAACCGGAAGCCTGTAATTCCTTTTGCAATTTAGGTTGAATACGTTTCAAGTGATCAACCGCTGCACTTTCGGCATAGCGTTGTAAGTCCGACTGAATCGTTGTGTAAATCTTTAATCCGTCCGTAAGGAGATTATAAGCAGAGCCGTCTGCTTTTTTATATTGACCAAGCATTTGTTCAATATATATTTTCAGATAATCGCGAAAATATGGTGCCAAACCTTCAGTATATTCCATCCTGCTATAATTCAATATCAACGGCTGGGCAGAGGCGGCTTCCCTTTCTGCTGCGGTAAGATATTTATACTTTTCCATCTGCTCAAATACTACATTGCGGCGCTTCAATGCATTATCCGGGTGTGTGCGAGGATTGTAATAGGTTGGCGACTTCAACATACCCGCCAGTACTGCTGCCTGTTCCAGCTTTAATTGATCCGGATTCACCTGAAAGAAACGCTGGGCTGCTATCTTGATTCCATAAGTATCTTCGCCAAAAGAAACAGTATTAACATACATCATCAGAATCTCTTCTTTGGAATACAACTTCTCCAGCTGATTCGCAATAATGGCTTCGCGAATTTTATTAACAGGCATTGTCAGTACGCCATAGCTTTTGCGACCAAATAAATTCTTAACCAGTTGCTGCGTAATCGTACTTCCCCCGCCAGCCTGCTGACGCAGCAGGATCGATTTAAATAATACACGAAGCAGACTTCTTGTATCAACACCAGTATGTTTGTAAAACCGCGCATCTTCTGTAGCAATGATGGCATTGAAAAGATGCGTTGAAACATCTTTGTATTTCGTATCAGAGCGATTTTCCACGAAATATCTGCCAAGCAAAACGCTATCTGCCGAATACACTTCTGAAGCCTGATAACTTTTGATAGCAAGCAATTCTGAATCGGAAGGCATCTTGCCAAATATTCCCCCGGATACTGCAAAAAATAAGAGTACGGGCAAAATCAGGACTACTACACAAAATGAAATACATGTCACTATCCCTACAAAGATTTTTTTACGCAGCGAGAGCGAAGCATACCAGGTAAAAGGCCGCACAAAAATCGCCTTCAAAATCTTTAACAACCACTTAAAAACTTGATTCATAAAACACTAGAACAAATAGATTGCACAGCTAATTCATACAATACATAATATAGTGTTTTTTATCAGGATAAAGAAGAGGCAAATTCCAGCTCACTGGCTTTTCTTATCCTGAAACTTAGCTCATACACAGACTCCAGTATGATTGGTAGATTTTCCGAAATATTTCTTACTCAATCGTTTTTCCCCACATAAATGTTACTTTTATGCGTTTAAACAGTATATATAGTATATAAACAGGTCTATTGGAATTATGCTCTAACCCTGGTAAAATTCTGATCCATATCCCTCCTGATATCTGAACATGCGATTTATAGTTAGTATTGTGCTTTTCTTTGGTGGCCTCTGCAGCGTAATGGCTCAGGAGCTTATACAGAATGGCGGAGCTGAAACAACCACCCTTTGGGTTGGCTGGGTGCAGGGAGATCCTGCGGAAAACTGGCAATGGAGATCTGCGGCAAACAGAACGCCACATAGCGGAATGTATCATTTTTATCCCGGCGACAATACAAGCACCTCGGGTAATAACATCACCGAGCTTTATCAAAACATTCCCCTTAATGCTTATAGCGCCGAGATAGACGCCGGTACTTCAAGCTATACCTTTTCTGGCTGGCGCAGAGGATACAAAAATGCTTCTCCTTTCAGTAATGATCTGGATCAATCCCGCATTGTTGTGGAATACCGTGATGCAGCTGATAATGTTCTTGATTTCTACGATACCGGCAGTGCGGTATTTACATCATGGACGAACAATACTGACACACGGGTTGCGCCTGTAGGTACGCGTTCTGTACGAATTCGCCTTATCAGCAAACGTATTACTCCCAGCGATAATGACGGTTATTATGACGACATCTCTTTCATCCATAACATCGCAAGCTGCACACCACCCACCAGCATAACATTAACACCAGGCGTAGCAACGAGCTATTGCCTTGGCAGTGCATTAACAATCTCCGCCACTGTGGCTCCGGCAAATGCGAACTATTACTATACATGGTTAAAAAACGGCATTGCACAAACAACACCAGGTACTACATACACTCCGTTTACCAAGGCTACAGTTGCATTAACAGATGCTGGTACATATACCTTACGCGTGGAAGATGGCAATGCAGGCAACGCCACTTGTTATCTGGAAGCAAGTGTAGCAATTACTGTTACTGCCCCGCCGGGTGCCGGCACAATCAGTACCGACCAGGAAATCTGCCTGGGCGCTCCTGCGGCTGCATTCACAGGCACTGCAAGCACAGGAGGTGTTGCAGTAAAAAATTATAAGTGGCAACGGTCCACCACATCAGCTACCGGGCCGTGGACAACTGTATTGGCTTACAGTACAACAGCAACAGGCTATAACCCTGGAGCTGTAAGCGCTACAACCTATTATCGGCGTATAGATTCCTCCGGAGCTTGCCTGGCTGTACCAACCAATGTATTGAAGATCCGGGTAAATAATAAAGCTCTTTTTTCACCAATCACCGCAGCTGTCAGAGATACCTTGTGTATAGGTGAAAACTTCCAGCTTACGGGTCATGTCAATACAACCACTCAGCCATCTTTAAATGGCGGTTATTATTATTCATGGAGAAAAGTACAAGGTGCTGCAAGTACGATTGTATCTGCACCGTCAGCTACATTAACTCCATATCCAACGACTGTTAAAGTTGCCGCTCTGGCTGATTCAGGAACCTATTATCTCATTGTACAGGATGGCGCTGGCGCAAACTTGTGTAAGGATTCTGTAAAAATCAGCATGCATATTAATCAAGACCCTATTGTGAAAGGGCTTATTCAGAATCATCAGGAAATCTGCCTGAACACAGCTGCTTCTACATTGACAGAAGTGAATCCTGGTACAGGATTCACAGGCGGACCGCTATCTTACCAGTGGTATCGCACCAAGGATACAACAGGTACGCCTGTATTAACCCAAATAGCAGGTGCACAGGCAAGCAGTTACAATCCGGGCACACCTGTTACCAGCAACTATTTTGTGCGAAAAGACTCGATCAAATATTGTGCAGCTGTTGCTACAAACTTTTTGCAGGTGCGTGTAAACAATACTCCTATCCTGGACAGCATCCGCCCAACAGTGAATGATACCCTGTGTGAAAATCTGGGCGATCAGTTTCAACTAAAAGGTTATATTGACAGCATTACAGCAGGCAAAGCCTCTGTAAACGGCGGTTATTATTTTACCTGGAAAAAACTACAACAGCCTGCTACAGTAGCAACAGTTATTGGCACGCCTGGCAAATATGCGGATTATCCAGTAGTAAGCAGAACCGTTACTGAGGCAGACTCAGGCACCTATTACCTGATTGTACAGGATGGCACCAATGCAAAAAAATGTCTGGATTCGATTTCTTTAAAAATCGTTGTAATCAAAACATGTATAGCGATCTCCTGCGTCAAACCAACTGCTGTCTCCATCAAAGCTGCAAGCAATACCCAACTATGTGCAGGTAAAACACTGGTACTGCAAAAAGATGTGATCACTTTCCCGGCAACACCACCTGTATTTGGTTATACCTATTCATGGATACGCACCAACACATTAGGTACAGTTGTTGTTCAGGCGCCATCCGCTACCTATCAGGATTTTACTGTTACGAATGTTACTGCAGCAGACAGCGGCAGATACCAGCTCGTTGTAAGAGATGGTGCAAGCACACCTGCAATCTGTGCAGAGACTTCTCCTCCGATTTCAATTATTATACTCAATGCTGTTACACCTGCACGTATCGGAAATGACACGATCATTTGTCCGGGCAAACCTGTACATCCATTTATTGAACGAACAGCCAATACAGGAGGAACAGGTACTTATATCTACCAATGGCAATCTTCACCGAACAACATTGCATTTACATCTATTGCCGCAGCAACCAATGCAAGCTATCAGTCGCCGGTTATTTCTGCAACTACCTACTTCAGACGTATGGATCAATCGGGTGACTGCGCAGCTGTATATTCAGATACCATACAGGTAACAATATCTTCCGGCATTTTTCCGGGCACCATCAACAGCAGCAATCCTACCATCTGTTCAGGTACAATACCAACGCAGTCCATTCTCAGCTCCGCACCAGCTTCAGGAGGTACAGGCGGAAGCAGTTCCTTAACCTATCAATGGCAACAATCTACTGACAAGCTTCTGTGGTCAGACATTGCCGGAGCAACTGCCATCAACTATAAAGAAACACATGTATTAACGGATACCGTATATTACAGACGCAGAGCCGGTATGGGCCCTGGCAGCTGTGACACAGCCTTTACTTCACTGGTGGCAATAAATGTATATGCACCCTTCACCCCCGGTAGTATTGGCAATGACCAATCCGTTTGTGCCGGCACCAGCGTATCACTCATAGAACTCACACCGGCAAGCGGCGGCGGTGCAGCCAATACACAAACATACCAATGGTTTGCATCTGCTGACAATGGAGGAACCTGGCAAAACGCGGCAGGAAATTCCACTTCAAAAAATTACAGCAGTGGAATCTTAAGCGACACCATGTTGTATAAGCGCCTTGCCATGTCAAGCTGTAAAGAAGATACGAGCAATATTGTAAAAATCAACATTGATACATTAAGCCATCCGCATGTTTCTTTAAGCAATGGTGTTACTTGTCAGTCAACGAATCTTCTTTTAACTGCAACGACAACTAATGCAGGTATTACACCAACATACATCTGGCAAAAAGCAAGTTCGGCCAGCGGGCCATGGACAGCCATAGCAGGTGCTACTACAGCGAGCTACCTGATCAGCAATCCACAGCCGACGGATAGCGGAACGGTATATAAAGTTATCGTCACCTCTTCTGATGCCTGCAATGCAGGCCCGGATGATAAAACAGTTGTATTGGAGGTACACAAAAACACGCAACCAAAAGTGAATGTTATATCCAGCGTAACAGGCCCGGCATGTGATATTATTCCATCGGTAACCTATACAGCTGTTCCCGTACAGGGTCAAGGCAGCACACCAACCTATCAATGGTATGACGGAATTACCAATACAGCAGTTGCCGGTGCTACCAATATTACTTACACGCCTTCTGGCGCTCCGACAAATGGCAGCAGTGTATATGTGATCATGACTTCTTCCCTTTCGTGTGCAACTTCGCCGACAGCAACATCCGCTACATATGTATTGCAGTTGCTGCCGACACCAAATCCCACACTGGTTGCTCTAGACACTGCCATATGTACGCCTGGCAAGGCACTTTTAAAGGCTATTCATACACAAGCCTCAGGAACTACATTCAGCTGGTATAAAGATGGTGTATTAATTCCGGGCGCGAACGGCACAACGTATGAAGTAAAATCACAGGATATTCCGGGTGGTGTATATACCTTCAAAGAAGCCAACGCAGGTTGTGAAGCTTCTGCAATGGATGTCGCCAAAGTTAAGATCATTAGGACTCCTCAGGTTTCTGCCGGAAGTGATATGCAGGCACACAAAAATGGTGTAGTAACTTTACAGGGAAGTGTTTCCAACGCAGGAAGTTTTGTATGGAAGCCTGCAGGCGGATTAAGCGATCCAAATATTTTAAATCCGGATGCAACCATTACGAATACCGTTGTCTATACCTTATATGCGACAGATCCTACCGGGACATGCAGTGCGGAAAGCAACGTCACAATCACGATCGGCAGTCCGATTACAATACCAAACGTGATCACACCAAATGGCGATGGCGTGAACGACACCTGGAACATTGAACACATAGAAGAATTCCCGGATGCAACATTTGTAATCTATAACCGATGGGGCAATATTGTTTGGAAAGCAACAGGAAACTCGTTCCAATGGAACGGAACGAATTACAGAAATGGAGAAGTACTTCCGGAAGGAACATATTTCTACATCCTTGATTTGCATAACCGCACCTTTGACGAGCCCTACACCGGCTATATTCAGATTGTAAAATAATTGAATTACTATCGATGAAATTATTTTATCTTACTGCTTTACTTTTGACAAGTCCGCTGTTGGTATTTGCAGACGGCCAGTCGGGTCTAGGCTTAGTCTTTTTTATTGTTTTAATCGTCCCCTTGTTGATTCAGGGCTTATTGGGAGGCTTCCTGATTCATCAAATCTTAATAAATATAAATAAACCGATCAAACTGATCTACAGCATGATCGTATCATTTTTTCTAACAATCATTTTGGCAAACGTTTCAGATTTATTTTTCAGATATAAAATAATACTCATTTACCTTGTAGTATTGCTAAGCACTTGCATCATTACTCTGCTTATAAAAAATAGAAAATAAAAATAATAGAAAGCGTTTAAAACAAAGAGGCACTCCTGATATAGAAGTGCCTCTTTGTTTTAAATTAAAATTCATTCTTTAATTTCCCGAAACCCAATCAATCGCCAGCTGCTGATCTTTATGTTCAAAAGCTTTAAACTCTCCGGGCATCAAGACACTAAAGATATCTGTAAAAGTTTTTACACCTTTTATATC
>JAGKWN010000152.1 GCA_021151805.1 Cytophagaceae bacterium
TATTTGTTTCTATCTAATCAAACGAGAGATTGCTTTGATAAGATACACGGTTTTCTGCGTTTAAATCATTAAATTTGTGTAAGAAGAGTAGGTAGATGGAAAACATTCGTAATTTCTGCATTATTGCACATATTGACCATGGTAAAAGTACCTTGGCAGACAGACTATTAGAATTCACAAGTACCGTATCGAACCGCCAGATGCAGGCGCAGGTACTGGACGACATGGATCTGGAAAGAGAACGCGGCATCACAATTAAAAGTCATGCCATTCAGATGAATTATATTTTTGAAGGACAAAAATATATTCTGAACCTGATTGATACACCCGGCCACGTCGATTTTTCTTATGAGGTTTCAAGATCCATTGCTGCCTGCGAAGGTGCTTTGCTGATTGTTGATGCTGCACAAGGAATTGAAGCGCAGACAATATCAAATCTTTATCTGGCACTGGAAAATGACCTGGAGATCATTCCGGTCATGAATAAAATAGACTTACCTGGTGCCATGCCGGAAGAAGTGAAAGACCAGGTAGTAGACCTGTTGGGTTGCGACCGCGACAGCATCATACCTGCCAGCGGTAAAGAAGGTATCGGTATTTACGATATCCTTGAAGCCATTATCAAACGCATTCCGCCGCCGAAGGGCGATCCGCAAGCACCTTTACAGGCATTGATCTTTGACTCTCAGTTCAACTCATTCAGAGGGATTGAGGTTATGTTCCGTATTTTCAACGGAACAATTAAAAAAGGTGATAAGGTTAAATTCATCAACATTGGTAAAGAATACCATGCAGATGAGATTGGCGTATTGAAACTTCAGCAGGAACCGCAGCTTGAAATGAGCGCGGGGAATGTGGGTTATATTATTTCCGGTATCAAAGATGCCAAAGACGTTAAAGTAGGAGATACTATTACGCATGTAAGCAAACCGGGCGAACCAATACAAGGTTTTGCAGATGTGAAACCAATGGTATTTGCCGGTATTTATCCGGTTGAAACCAGCGAGTTTGAAGATCTGCGTGCAGCCATGGAAAAGCTGCAATTAAATGATGCTTCTTTGGTTTGGGAACCTGAAACATCCATCGCACTTGGCTTTGGTTTCCGTTGCGGATTCTTAGGCATGCTGCACATGGAAATTGTACAGGAGCGTCTGGAGCGTGAATTCGATATGACGGTTATTACAACAGTACCGTCGGTTCAGTTCAGAGCATTCTTAACGAAAGGAAATGAGATGGTGATTGTAAATGCACCATCAGACATGCCTGAACCTACCACACTGGATTATATTGAAGAACCATATATCAAAGCGCAGATCATTACCAAGGCTGATTTTGTTGGCCCGGTGATTTCGCTGTGTATGGATAAGCGTGGTATCATTACCAATCAGACATACTTAACTTCGGATCGTGTTGAATTAACTTTCGAACTTCCGTTGGCAGAGATTGTATTTGATTTCTTTGATAAATTAAAAACAATCTCGAAGGGATATGCTTCACTGGATTACGAACTGATCGGTTTCCGTGAGTCGAATGTGATCAAGCTTGATATCATGTTGAATGGTGAGAAGGTGGATGCCTTGTCTGCCATTGTGCACAGAGATAAAGCCTACGATTGGGGCAAGCGTTTATGCGAAAAACTGAAAGACCTGATCCCGATGCAGATGTTCGAAATTGCTGTTCAGGCGGCAATCGGACAAAAGATCATTGCCCGTGAAACCGTAAAAGCGATGCGTAAAAACGTATTGGCAAAATGTTATGGTGGTGATATTTCCCGTAAGAGAAAACTATTGGAAAAGCAGAAGAAAGGTAAGAAACGTATGCGCCAGGTAGGTAACGTAGAAATTCCACAGGCTGCGTTCATGGCGATCTTGAAATTAGATCAGTAATGCTGAATGCTTAACGCGGAAAGCTTAAGGCTTTTCGTTTGTTAACATTAATAGCCTTTCAATACATTATAATTGAATTAATATTAAGTATCACTTTAAAGCTGAGAGCTTCCAGGCCTTCAGCTTTAAGCTTTAAGCCTTAAGCCTAAATGCAATTACTAGACGGTAAAATTACTTCCGATCAGATTAAGGAAGAGTTAAAGAATAAAGTTGAAGCCATCAAAGCCAAAGGTGGCAAAATACCGCACCTGGCTGCTGTACTGGTAGGTGATAGCGGCGCAGCGGTTACGTATGTGAATGCAAAAGTAAAAGCCTGCGAACTGGTTGGTTTTAAATCAACGCTCGTAAAACTTCCGGATACTATCAGTGAAGCTGATCTGCTGTCGAAAGTTGCGGAGTTAAATGCGGATAAAGATATTGATGGATACATTGTGCAGTTGCCTTTACCAAAGCACATTGATGAACACAAAGTAACGGAAGCAATCTCTCCGGATAAGGATGTGGATGGTTTTCACCCGACAAGCCTGGGCAGAATGGTGTTGAACTTACCAACGTACTTACCGGCTACGCCGTACGGCATTATGCAGTTGCTGGAGCGTAACGGTATTGAAACAGCAGGTAAACACTGCGTAGTGATGGGCAGAAGCCACATCGTTGGTTCGCCCATGAGTATCCTGATGGCTCGAAATACGAATCCCGGTAATGCAACGGTAACCATTGTACACTCCCGTACCAAGAACCTGAAGGAACTGACCCTGCAGGCAGATATATTGATTGTAGCGATCGGCAAACCTGAATTTGTTACCGCGGATATGGTTAAAGAAGGCGCCGTAGTTGTGGATGTGGGTATTCACCGCATCGATGATGCTTCTAAAAAATCAGGCTTCAGATTACTAGGTGATGTGAAGTTTGATGAAGTGGCTCCTAAAACCTCTTATATTTCACCAGTACCGGGCGGTGTTGGTCCAATGACCATTGCTTCTTTATTAATGAATACACTGCAGGCAGCTGCATTAAAATAAATCTCTTGCAAGTTTCTTCCTCCATACAATCCTTACCTGTCATGGAGTCCTTCTACACCATCCAGGGAGAAGGACATTACCAGGGCAGAGCAGCTTACTTTATCCGCCTGGCCGGTTGTGATGTAGGCTGTCATTGGTGTGATGTGAAGGAATCATGGGATGCTTCCCAGCACCCGATGCAAACGGTTGAGCACATGGTGGATGAAGCGGCGGCTTTTACCGGACGTATTGCTGTTATTACCGGCGGCGAACCCTTGATGCATGATCTGACTAATCTTACGGCTCAGTTAAAGAGCGAAGGCTTCCGCAACCACATTGAAACAAGCGGTGCGCACCCATTATCCGGTCAGTGGGACTGGATCTGTCTGTCGCCGAAAAAATTCAAGGCTCCTTTGGATTCGGTGATTGAAGTTTGTGACGAACTGAAGATTATTGTATTCCACCCAAGTGATATAGAGTGGGCGAAGACATTTATTCCGAAGCTTAAAAAAGGCTGCAAACTGTTCCTGCAACCCGAATGGTCGCGCCAGGAAGAGATGTTGCCGCAGATCATCTCATTTGTGAAAGAGAACCCGGAGTGGGAGATCTCGCTGCAGATTCACAAATTTATGAATATTCCGTAACAAGCATTTGTGCCTTCGTAATAGCCCAGTTTACTTTTCAATTTTCACCTCCACGCGAACCGTACTTTTAACCGCATAGGTAATCCAGCAGAGCAATGCCGGTACAATCACCGTGAACTGTCTCGGATAGGCGCTTACCAGCGAGCTTAAGCCTAGGTAAATCAAACAAAAACCTGTCAGTACAATAATTTCCAACGGTAAATTTTTCCAGTTGATCACCAGTATAACCAATGAAAAGATGGAGGCAAAAAGCAGCAAGCTGTTCACATATACCCGCACTAATGTCGATGGACTTTGGAAATAATACGAAGCCGGAAAGCCATACAACAGGCGGCCAATATTGGCAAACCAGTTCCTGGCATACTTCACTGGATTTGATTTGATATGCTGAATAGCGAGCGCTTTAAATACTGAATCGGCTTCTATCACAGTCTGCATACTATTGACTTGTGTAATATCAGCTGCATGGTTAGCAGCAATTAGTGGAGCATTACAGAAAATCTTACCATGGCAGTTTGCCGTGAAGGTATTGTTGTTCCAATCGCCGTATTCATTCTCATCCAATGAAGTCATCCAGTACAATACCTTACCGCTTTCACTGCTTAAATAAAAGACTTTGCCGGTAAGCTGCCAGGTATAGATCAGGTAAGGCGCAAGTAAGAGCAGGGCCGTGCTGAATAGGTATACCAGACGTTTTGAAGCAATGGATGTATGGTCTTTAAAGTAAAAATAAATGGAAACAAACAGTAATGGAAGCAATACATACGCAAACACAACCTTGGTCAGGATCAGAAAGCCAAAGGTAAAACCTGCAAGGATAATGTATCTGTAGTTGATCGTTTCCTGTTTATGAATACGGATAACCTGATAGCTGAATGTTGTAATCAGAAACAGAGTAAAGGTCTCTGTAAGTATGCAGGACATCTCCTGGTAAGCCAGAAAATAACAGCCCCAGCTGAGCGCAACGATACAAGCTGTTTTAAATGAGTTAAACAATAATTCTATGGCTTTGAACAGATAAACAACCGATAGATAATGCAGCAGCGCATTCAATAACGTTATGAAGATCAGCGGTGCTTTTACTGCAACAAAAGGCATCAGTAGCATCGGATAACCGGGGCCATTGATCAGGTCTATGTTTGGGTAAGCAGGAGAATAGAAGCCATGCAGCAGGTTCTGTGCAAACTGCAGGTAGCGGGCTTCATCGCCTTCCATCTGATCGGTATGAAAGTGCAGCACATACAAACTATAAAAAAGCAGGAAAGGTAAAAAAAGTATAAAGGGCGACTTATTTTTTAATGCTGTTGCAGGCATGAATCTGAATCATAAGGTTATCTGTAAAACAAGATAGGTACAATTCGACAATTTTCAATATGGAAGACAACGATTAGGAAATCCCTAACTCCAAATTCCAAATAGCAAATTCCAAACTCCAAACTCCAAACTCTAAATCCTGAATCACAATGAAAGTTTTCCGCATGAATATTGAAAACAGATTTTGCAGAAAGAATTACTATATTAGGTATTCGTTTAAAGATAAAATATGAATAGAATTAACACATTCCTAACTGTATTTCTTTTATTAGTGTGTATGATGGCAGATGCGCAAGCACCGACTCCCACGTACCATACGAAAAATAAAAAATCAATTGCTTCTTACCAGGAAGCTGAATTGCTGCAGCAACAGCGTAAATGGAATGAAGCAATCACCATACTTGATGCTGTAATTCAGAAAGACACCGGTTTTGTGGAAGCTTATTTGAAAGTTGGTGCCATGCAGATGGCAATGGGTAATAAGGCTGCAGCTAAAAAATATTTCTGCAAGGGTTCAGATCTCGATCCGAATGTGAAAGGTTTTGCCGGTGCCTATTATACTGCCGGAGAGCTAAGTTATAACGATGGGGAATACGCGAAAGCAAAACGGTATTTCGGTTATGCAATTGCTGTTCATTCAAATGATAAGAAGATCGTGGAACAGGCTCCCGTATATGTGACCCGCTGCGACTTTGCCCTTGAAATGATGAAACATCCGGTTGATTTTAAACCGGTTCTCATGCCGGCTGCAATCAACAGCTCTTTTGCGCAGTCGCACCCGGTATTAACGGCAGACGGCAAGACCATGTATTTTACAACGCTTGCGGGGATGTCCCGTCAGGATGATGAAAACATCGTTGTATCTACTCTTAAAGATGGCGTATGGAGTGCTCCGCAAACGATCTCAGACCACATTAATACGAAAGACAATGAAGGTACCTGCTCGGTTTCCATGGATGGAAATTCGCTGGTATTCGTGGGTTGCGGAAGAGCAGACGGACTAGGTTCCTGTGATTTATACCTGAGTAAACGTGTAAACGGAGTATGGTCTACGCCTGTTAATCTTGGGGCGGCGATTAATAGTGCAAAATGGGATTCGCATCCGAGCTTATCTGCCGATGGTCGTACATTATACTTCGTCTCTGCCCGTCCGGGTGGTTATGGAAAAGAAGATATCTATGTGTCTCATCTGAATGATGATGATACCTGGTCGAATGCGATCAATGCCGGAAGTACAATTAATACGCCGGGTACGGAGTTCTCTCCGTTTATCCATGCAGATGGAACAACCCTGTATTTTTCTTCCAACGGTCTTCTTGGTATGGGCGGATTGGATCTCTTTTATACCAAAGGCATGGACACCAGCTGGACGGCACCGGTAAACATGGGATACCCCTTGAATACGAATCTGAACGATGAAACCTTGTTTATTACTGTTGACGGCACTAAAGGATATTATTCGCGCTTCGACGGACAGAGTGTGAATTACACTTCACGGATCTTTTTATATGAATTTGATATGCCTGCGTCCTTTAAACCAGCAAAGCTGAGCACATATACACAAGGCCATATCTATGATAAGCAAACGAAAAAAGGACTCGGCGCCCGTGTTGAACTGATCGATCTTGCTTCGGGAAAAGTTACTCAATCTGTTCTATCTGATAGTATTACCGGTCAATATACCATTGTTATTACAGAAGGCAAAGAGTATGCCTTGTATGTGAACCGCGTACATTATTTATTTGAATCGTTGAACTTTAACTATATCAAGCCTGCCAGCTTTAACCCGCAAACCCTAGATGTATATTTAACGCCTATTCTTGCAGGTTCCAGAGTGGCACTTAACAATATATTCTTTGAAACAAATTCATTTGTATTAGAGGATAAATCAAAAATTGAATTGAATAAACTGATTTCCTTTATTCAGTTAAACCCAAAATTGAAGATTGAACTTGCTGGCTATACGGATAATGTAGGTTCCGCAGAAGCCAACATGAAGCTTTCAAACAATAGAGCGAAAGCTGTATATGATTATTTGCTCGCGCATGGCGTTAAGGCTGCAAGCATTGTTTATAAAGGTTATGGAGCAAGCAATCCGGTAGCGGATAATGCCACAGAAGAGGGCAGACAGAAAAACAGAAGGCTGGAAATAAAAATATTATAAATAAAAAAATGTCCCCCGATTGCTACGGGGGACATTTTTATTTATAATTAATGTTGGAAATCAAACATGTAACCGGATTTTTTCTTTTTAGCTTTTTTATGACTTTTGTGCTTTCCGGCAGGTTTACCAGGTGTTGCAGTTGCAACAACAGTAGATAATGCAAAAACAATTGTTAATATGAATACGATTTTTTTCATGGCGTTCAGCTGTTTATAAACACTAAAATAGTAATATTCTATCAATTTACATAAATTATTTTGTATTTTCTGCTTTTAGGGTCATTTTTCTTTAATAAGTCCTATCTGGACTGTGTTCTATACGTCTTCAGAAAAACTTAACATTCAAAAATGAACGATTCATTCGATATGAGCGTACTGTATAGTATATTAACACAATGTTAACAAATCATTAAATAATTATTAATATGAAAACTATCATCGCATTACTCGCTTCCACATTATTTATGATTTCAGTTGTATCAGCATCACCTGTAAAAATAGATAAAAGCTCCAGGTCTAATCATCCTGTACAGATTTCAGATCAGATAAACAGAATGATTGGTTATCCCTCTCAGTTATTAAACGGAAATGATCAGTCTGTGGTCGTTTCATATGAACTGGATGCGGCAAATATTATTCATGTAAAAGAAGTACATACTTCAAACACAGCGCTTAAGGAATATGTTACTAAGCACCTGGATGGTAAAAAAATTAAAAATGCGGCTGTGCAAACAGGTGAAAATGTAGTAATCATACATTTTGTAGCTTCTAAAGAACAGCAGTATTTCTTCCAGTATTAATGATAAGACAGTAAAATCAAATTATTAACAATAGATTATTTAGTCATTAACGCATG
>JAGKWN010000025.1 GCA_021151805.1 Cytophagaceae bacterium
GAAGGAAAATTTTCCTTCTATTCAATTATTCATTTACCAGCAGATATTGTTCAAGATTATCCAGGCAGATCATTGGATAATCGTGTCTGTCAGTAGTAGATTTCTGAACTACTTCAATTGCTTTTAAATATTCTGAACTGGATTTTGCAGTACTTACCAGGATCTCATGTTCTTCCAGTGTGTTGAAGGTGTCTTCTGCAAAGTTGAAATGCGGATGAGCAGTTTTGGTATCAATCTGATAATGACGCAATGCTATTTTGATCGGGTTGCTTTTGAATGGAAAGCGATAGCCGTAACGTGTAATCTTATCTTCAGAGCCGCATTTATCCAGGTGCGACGGACTTAAATATTCCATTTCATATTCAATAAAATCATATTCTTTGCTGATGGCAATAATGATTTTAGAATTGCATTTGTGAATATTTTGATTCTGAGCAAAAAGTAACAGCCTTAAATAGATAACTCTACCGTCATCTCTGGTTTTGAAATTGTAGGTGATGCAATAGTAAGACTTGAGCATTAGTAATTTTTCTTGGGGATATGCTACTAATATACAACCTGAAAAGAACGAATAAAAGTATTTAGGTACTCCGGTGATATATAATTAAAAAATAGTCATCCATGCCCTTAATTATGGTATTAATTCTATAATTAAAGGAATGAAATCAAGTCCGAGACAAAGCCAGGTCAACCGTACTTAAAAATTTTTAGGATAGGTGCTTTTTAGCCATTCATCAATTGCTTCAATAGAGTCAAACAAGTGTTCGGTCTCTTCTCCGTTTACATGGCTGCCATTGAAATCGTCGATGTAAATTTCAACTTCAGCATTACGGTCTTTAATGTGTTCCCGCATGCTTGTTACCAAACCGTTGAACAAGGCATGATTGAATGTAGAAGCCTCAGTTAAAATAGCATGATTGATTTTTAAGATCCGGGTGTTTGTTGTTATCTGTTCCATAGCTGTAAAAGTGGTTTGTGGATGTATTATAATTTACATTTTTTTTTCAGGAAATGCAATTACAACATTTTAAAGAATCGTTATAAGTTCGCCATTTAAGCTTGCTAATGGGTTTTTGAGAAATTAAATTCAATTGTCAATCACAAAACTCTACAGCTATGGAAAAGAAATCAAACATCAATGTATCAAATACAGAACGTATCGCATCAGTACTTGCAGGTTCGTATTTCATGTATCGTTCATTGAAGCGTCAACCCAAAAACTATGCAGCAATCGCATCAGCCGGACTTTTATTATACAGGGGTGTTACGGGGCATTGTCCTGCTTATGCAGCAGCAGGTAAAAACAGATTACCAGATCCTGCACACAACATAAATATTGAAACATCTGTGATTGTTAACCGCCCGGTTGATACAGTATATTCCTTTTGGCGAAGACTGGAAAACCTTCCGTTGTTTATGAAACATCTGAAAAGTGTTAAACAGAAAGATGGCGGCAGATCTGATTGGGAAGCTTTTTTACCCGGAGGTTTAGGTAGTATACACTGGGAAGCTGAAATTGTAAATGAAAAGCCCGGTGAAGTAATTGCCTGGAATTCTCTTCCGGACTCAACCATTCAGAATGCCGGCAAGGTTACCTTTGAAGATGCAGGTGTGTTGGGTACCGTGCTGCACGTAGTAATCAGTTACCAGGCACCATTGGGTATTGCAGGAGAAAAAGTATTGGAACTGTTTACTCCAAGATTTGAAAAAATGATCAAACAGGATATCGCGAATTTTAAGCAATATGTTGAAACGGGCCGATTGCCCGAAGATAAAGCGCATACAGAGCCAAGCGAAAAATCTATCTATACTCTCTGATTGCTATTATAAATATTCTTCAGGAATTAGCATTTATCTAAAATCAGCTATGGAAAAGAAGTTTATGATTAAATCATTACTGATAGCCTCATCGGCTTTATTGGTATTGTCGGCTATGAAGCCCAAAGGGAAGGACTTTGAAGTTGTTAGGCCTTTTGATAAAAAAAAATATCTAGGCAAGTGGTATGAAATTGCCCGGCTGGATTATTTCTGGGAGCGTAATCTGGATAATGTGACCGCAACCTATTCATTGGATGAGGCTGGCAGAATCAAAGTTGATAATAAAGGATATGATACCCTGAAAGGTAAATGGAAACAAAGCATCGGTAAAGCAAAGTCTGTAGCAGACCCGCAGGAGGGAAGGCTTAAGGTCTCGTTCTTTGGTCCGTTTTATGCTGGCTACAATGTTGTTGCAGTAGATGAAGAATATAAATATGCGCTAGTTGCCGGAGAGAATACGAAGTATCTATGGCTTCTTTCCCGCGAAAAAAATATACCTGAAAAAATAACAGGTGAATACCTGGAAAAGGCCCGGTCATTGGGTTACAATACCGATCAGCTTATCTGGGTAAAACACGACCGCGACGAGTAGAATTATTGTTTTGTATTATTTGAACAAAGGCAGATATTAATTAAATTACTGCCTATATGAATGCTGCAAAACGAATAATTCTGCTGCTAACCGCAGCCGTTTTTTGTATCCTTACTAGCAATGCTGTACTGGCTCAGCAACTCACTTTATTTAATATCGATACGAGTTCTTATCCTGTCGTAAAAGCAAATTTTTTTGCCATAGATGCTTTTGAAAGCCAGATAACAACATTGAAAAAGGAAGATGTTTTTATTAAAGAAAATTCCATCAATCAACAGGTATTGAAGGTTGTTAATCCGGTTGCAGTCAAGCCCAAGCCGATTTCTCTGGTATTGACCGTTGATATTTCCGGCTCCATGGAAACAGAGTACATGAAGCTTGCCAAAAGCGCTGCTACAGCTATCGTTAAAAAAATACCGCTGGATGTTTCGGAATGTGCGGTGACAAGTTTTGATGATATTAGTTTTGTTAATACGGACTTTACAAGAGATCGTAACAAACTACTCCAAACCATACAGGCATTGACCCCTGCTGGTGGTACAGATTATAATAAAGGCTTTACAAAGTCAGATGCCGGCGGACTTGATATCTTAAAAAACGGATTACACGAAAAAGTATTGATCTTTTTAACCGATGGTTATGGTGATGTAGATCCTTCAGCAATCATACAAAAGGCACAGGCAATGGGTGCGCATGTGTATGCGATCACCTTGGGGATGAATGCACCCGATGAATTAAAACGTGTGGTGAAAGCTACCCAGGGGGCATTTTATGAAAATGTTGTTTCTGAACAGGAGGTCAATGCGATTTATCTGAGCATCTTATATCGTGCTCAGGGGCTGGCAGCGTCAAGCATTGAATGGAACAGTACAACTACCTGTGGTTATTCTAAGAAAGTATTATTCGGCGAAAATAGTAACAGTATGCGGCAGGCTGCCATGCAATATAGTGTACCGCCGGCACATGTTGTACGGCTTGTATCGGATGCCGGTACACTTACCTTTAATGAAAGGATAAAAGAAGTATCCGTAACGGTAAAAGCTGTAAACGGAGATTTTACTGTTACTGCTTTTAATTCATCCAAAGCCTTCTTTGCAATTGATGCAGCGTCTTTTCCCCGGACAATCAAAAAAGATTCAACGGTAACATTTACGGTAAAGCATACAGGATCTTTGAATGAATTTGGTGCAGGAAGAATTGAACTTACTTCCGCTGGTTGTCAGTCTGCATTTGTTTATTTTCAATACCAACCCCTGACTGATAAGCCTGTTGTAAACCTTGTTTTTCCTGATGGAAAAGAAAAGCTCATTGCCGGTGAAGATACGCTCATTCGCTGGAGTGTACAGAATGTGACAGATCCGGTTAAAGTGTCGTTTAGCTCTAATGGTGGTAAAAACTGGATTGTTGTAATCGATAGCAGCAGAGCTGATTTGCTGAACTGGAAGATACCGAATAAGCCTGGCGATAATAATCTGATCAAGGTTGAAGCACTTGCCACGCAAAAGAAAAATGCAATAGAGTCAAAAGTCGTGTATGATGGCTTTAAAGATATTATGAATGCCTATAATCTGAGTCCGGATGGAAGCAGGTATATTACACAAACCGCCACCGAATTATTTTTACATGATACCTATACCAATACCGTGATCAATAAAATAAAAAACACCATCAAAAAAGGATATTTTATTTTTTCACCCGATGGCAGGTATATTTTTATTTACGATGAAGGCAAGCCTGTGCGAGTATATAACGGCTATACATTTGAGTTGATTGAAGAGTGGGGCGTGTTTAAATACACATTAAGTAATTTTATCGAACCTTATATCAATAATGATCTTACACAGTATGTAGCCCGAGATGCCAGCGGTAAGCTGGGGATCTTTCATTTTAAAACCGGCGGCATTGTTAAAATGGTTGATTTTGTAAAAGGACGGGAGATTACAGATTTTACAAACAATTACATTGTGTCTATAGATGAAACGAACCATCATGCCTGGGTTTGGGACTATGGAAAAGAAACGCGGGTGCTTGAAATATCAGTTCCAAAGGAACAGATCGTCAATGCTGAATTCAATGAAGATGAAAACGTATTGTTGGTGTATACCTGGGGAGCAGACGGAGCGAACCAGGATTTTACTGCATACGATCTGAGCGGAAAACAATTGTATAGCTATAAGAATTCTGCGCGCGCATTCATGTCGCTTGATACATACAGCAATTATGCCTTATGCTCCGTTGGAAATTATCCAACCTTGATCGACATGAATACCGGCAAAGTATTGCATACATATACCTTGCCGGGCTCTGTAAAATTTGGTTGGTTCGTTCCGTTTAGCAATGGGAAGTATGTGTTGTTTACCAGTACTACATCAGACAATGTATACATGGCTACATCCGGCATTGAAGATCCGCGAAGCAGCCAGGCATCAGACCAGTCAGCAGCAGTGTTTACAATTCTTTCAGCAAAACCGGCTGTTAAGAAAATAACATTTGCTCAGGTGTATGTTGGTGATACGAAAGACAGTGTAGTTACTGCGTGTATTAAAAATATTGTTCCTGCTGGTATCACCGTTCGTGAGATAAGTATTGACGGTGCAGATGCTGCAGCGTTTAAGGTTCTGAAGCCCATAACATCAGTTGATGTGGAAGCTTTGTCGGCGCGTGATGTGGAGATTCGGTTTGCTCCGGTTAAAACAGGTTTACACCAAGCAGTACTGAAAGTAATTACATGGAACGATACCGTACGTGCGACTATTTCCGGCACGGGTGTTATAAAACCTTATAGCTTGAATTTGACCGAACTGGATATGGGAGCGGTAGAAGTAGGAACGGTTAAGGATACAACATTTACTGCTGTGCTTACCAATACCAGTACTGCATCGATGAACATAACTTCTGTCCGTCTTACAGGACCGGATAAAACACAGTTTAAAATTCTTTCGCCAACAACCTTCACAATCGCAGCCGGAACTTCTGCCAGTGTTAAACTTAATTTTGCTCCGAACCAACGCGGACGTACATCAACTTCGATCACTGTTCAGATCAGCAATGCTGTTAGCCTGTTGGAGTTGCCAGTATATGCGGAAGGTGTTTCACCCAGACAATATCATCTAACGTTTAATTTTATTGACGCAATAACCAAGACTGCTGTAGCGGCAGCTGTTAAAGGCATGGATCGTCAGTCGAAAAATGACATTGTGTGTATTTCTCTCAACAATGGTAAGAGCGCGGTGTCTAATGTGTATGCAGACCGTATCTATGTTTTCTCCATAACCAAACCAGGTTATAAGAGTGTTGTTGATAGCATTAATTTGCTGCGAGGCGGTACAGATCCGGATATTACCAAAGTTATAGAGCTTACTCCCGATGCGGTTACGCCTCCGGTTACCCGAACACTCACAGGAAATATTTTTATTAAATCAACCAAGTCACCTTTGTGGACCTTTATTTCTTTTTATACAGCAGACAAAGTGCTGATGAATAAGATAGAAAGTAATCCGGACGGACTTTATACGATTTCATTACCACCGGGGAAGTATAGCATGCACGTGGAGAAAGAAGGGTATGTAAGTGAAATTGTAGCCGTAGAAATACTGAACGTACAACAAAACCAGACGAAGGATGTTGAATTGTCGCCAATCAAAGTAGGAGAAACAATCAGTCTGCCAAATGTATACTTTGCCCGCGGCGGCACAACACTGCTGGAAAGCAGTAACGAGTCGCTTGATCAATTGTATGCTATGCTGAAAGATAATCCTACGATGCGTATTGAGCTGTTGGGGTATACCGATAACCAGGGAGATCCTAAGCTTAATATAGTTTTATCCGAACAGCGAGTAGCTGCTATTAAAGATTACCTCGTAGCAAAGGGTATTGCAACAGAACGTATCACCGGTAAGGGATATGGCGGAGCCAAGCCGATTGCAAGTAATGCGACTGAAGAAACCCGCCAGCTGAACAGAAGGGTGGAGTTTGTAATTGTAAGTAAATAGCAGCTCAAGGATTTTTGGGTGGTGTATTAGTCTCCGCCGCCTCCGCAGCCACCACAGCCGCCGCCACCACAACTCCCCCCGCCTGATCCGCAGCTGCTGCTGCAGCTCGAGCCGCAGGAGCTTCCGCAGTTACCGCCGTTATGCCTTTGTGTATATCCTACCATAGGTTGTAATGCCACCGCAATTGCAACGCCTCCTAGAAAATATTTCCATTGCCAGGATGAATACATTGTCTCAGAAGAATCTTTCTGAATGAATATTTTTTTAAACTCCTCAGGAAATATAGTTGTCCAGAAATATTTTTGTATGAATTTTAAATATACCATCGCTGAAATAAAACAGAGGACCATTGTGCAAACCAGAAAAAATATATTTTTATCATGAATCAGACCAGTAATAAGCCGCACCAGAAGTATCATCATCAAGAACCCTAATACCGAGGCAGTGCTTAAGATCATGCGTACGTATATTTTTGATGAATGAAATTTTTCCGCCAGTTTCAGCCGTACCCAATTGAATCTTATTAATAATGGTGTGGAATTAACACCTTTTAAAATATTTGCGTAAAAAACAGGCTGAGCATTTTTAAGTTCTGTATATAATACATTTTCAATGGCATCTTGTGGTATCGGCTCCTGTTGAATTTTGATTTTATTGTCTGCTGTGACACGAATGTTTTTTTGTCTGATCATGCGGCTTATATAGTAATGCGTAACATAAGCAGGGTTCTGGTTTTTAATACTGATCAGTTCCATTGGAGAAAGGTTTGCAATAACATAGTTTTCTTTCCACGATTGCACCAATTGAAGCATACCCTTTTTGTATTGATAAAATATAACAGCGATTGATACTATCCATAACGAAATGATGGATAATAAAAAGTAAGGGTTTGGTATTTGCCGGATAAGTGGTGCTGTTAATAAGTAGAAACCAAACCCGAATATGAGCATGAATCCTAAAACTTTATAGGCATCGTCAGCATTGCGCGAAGATTTTTGTATCGGAATGGAATCATACGGATTTGAATAACTCCAGAATGCTTCCGGCTGCTTGCCAAAGTTTTCTTCATATACTTTTTTCGTATATTCTTTCGCTTTGGCAAATTGAACTTTCTGTTTCGGATTGTGTGTAGATGGGACATGGTCAATACGCTTGCCCAGTAAGCTGCAGAATGCATCGTAGGATTGCGAGAAGAGTAAGTGCTGGTGCCATACAATATCGACCACTTCTGATGGTGAAACCATGTTGCCGCTCGTTGCAGCTAGAAACATGAATTTTTTGTATTCTAAAATCGCCTGCTGAGTGATGTATTCCGACCATTTATTTTCAAAGGCCAGTCGTATCGAAAAATTGTAAGGGTCGTTGGGGTTGTTGTCTAAAGAAAATGATTCTACAGAATTCCAAAGGTATTGATTATTCATAAAAAGAACTTAATAACTCAAATGTAAAAAGAAGTAATCGAGTAATATTAAAGTCTAACGGGAATAGTGGTATTCAGGTTTTTATAACGTGGAATAGTTACACAATTATCAGAAAAAATTATATGTTCTGAAGGAAAGATTGGTTATCCCTTTCACAGAAAGTATATTATATGCTATAATCAAAAATCTATGGAAGCGTTTATCACACACTGGTCCAATCAGCTCTTCGGCAAATTTCAAAGTGTATCAATCATGATGGTATTTGGTTTGGTTGGCTTCATTGTCAGCATTTTATTTTACCATGGAATAAAATATTTATTGATGCGCCTTTCAGGGACCAGCTATAAAGCGGTAAGCCGGAATTTTAGCTTTTCGATACGGTTTTTTATTACGGTAGTATTTCTGAATATCGGGATTGCTTTTACCAACTTCCAGGACAAGACAGCACACACTATAAGTAAAATATTATTTATCCTGATCATTATCTCTCTGTCTTATATTCTGATCCGCATTCTGCAGTTTATAAAAGATATTCTGTATCTGAAATTTGATGTAAATGTTGTTGGTAACCTCAATGAGCGACGGGCACGAACTCAGGTTGATTTTCTGCAGAAGGTTGGTACAGCATTTATTGTTTTTGTTTCCATTGCAATTGTGCTGATGAGTTTTGAACGTGTACGTGAGTTAGGTACAAGTCTACTGGCTTCAGCTGGTATCGCCGGTATTATCATTGGTTTTGCTGCACAGAAATCGCTGGCCAATCTGCTGGCGGGCTTTCAGATTGCCTTTACGCAACCCATGCGTTATGATGATGTGGTCATTGTTCAAGGTCAATATGGGCGTGTGGAAGAGATCACACTCACCTATGTAGTTGTAAAATTATGGGATGAAAGAAGGTTAATCCTGCCAATCTCTTATTTTATTGATAACGCTTTTGAAAACTGGACACGCACTTCTTCGCAGATGCTCGGTACAGTAGTTTTATATACTGATTTCTCCATGCCGATTGAGCCTATGCGCGAAAGACTGAAGGAATTACTGGAAAATGAAGGGAAGTCTATGTGGGATGGTCGCTTAGCCTTAGTCCAGATAACGGATATGAATGAACAATCCATGCAGGTGCGGATACTCGTAAGCGCTTTTAATTCAGGGCAACTGTTTGATCTTCGTTGTCTGGTACGGGAAAAAATGATGCAGTTTATTATAGAAAACTATCCGGGATGTTTACCGGTACGGCGCATTGTTTCTGATCCTCTCCTGAATCCGCTTTCTGGTGTTAAACATTCGGACGCGTAAATTCCTTTATGATTTTTTAGTTATCTTTCCAGAATTATAGCATTAAAATATATGAACGAGTCTGCACAAATTGTCGATACAAAGATTTTATCAAACAATCGTTATCCGTTAAAAGAAGTTACGGTAAACTATACAGGTAAAAATGGGGATAAGCATACAACCAAGCGTGAAGTATATGAGCGTGGCGATGCGGCAGCGGCAGTTCTGTATAACAAAGAAAAAGGAACAGTTCTTTTACTGAACCAGTTTCGCTTACCAACCTTCCTGAACGGCAATGCTTCTGGTATGCTGAAGGAAGTGTGTGCAGGCATGTTGGACGGTGATTCGCCAGAAGTTTGTGTACGACGGGAGATTATGGAAGAGACAGGTTATACCGTAAAAGACGTACAACCGGCAGGGGAGATTTATGTATCACCGGCGGGCTGTACCGAACGGATTTTTTTATTTACTGCGGCCTATACTGCTGATATGAAAACAAGTGCCGGCGGTGGTTTACAGGAAGAGCAGGAGTTTATTGATACGGAAGAAGTATTGTTTGAAGAGGCCTTACAGATGATTATGAACGGTGAAATCCGTGATGCAAAAACCATGGTGCTCTTGTATTACCTGCGTATACATGGAATGATGTAAGTAATGCTTTTTTTATTAAAGAGAAGCAATAGTGTGTTTGCGCTTCTCTTTAATAAAATTTAATTGGTATTGTTCTTTTTACCCGGGTAGCTTTTCCATTGATGGTGCCGGGTGTCCATTGTGATTTTTTTACAGCATCTATGACTGCTTGGTCAATGGCAGGGTTTATTCCTTTGCCTGGTGCTATAGCAACTGCCGAAACACTGCTATCGATTTCTACAGCAAATTGAACGAATACCTTTCCTGTTATAGCAGAGTCTTTAGGCTGAGGAGTATTTTTCCTTACATATGAAACAACATACTGAACAAATTTCAAATCATCACCGCCTGAAAAAACAGGCATTGTTGAAACAAAGGTATAAACACCATCGTCAATGTATTTGTGAGACGAATCTGACTGGGCCTGTATGTTCGTACAAAGTAAAAGTGTTGTTAATAGTAGAAAAAGAAATTTCATATGAATTTAATATTAGGACGTTAAAGTTTAACGAAAAGTAATTTTGCTTAATTTTTTATACCGCACAGCCATACCGTTTCTGGATGCCGGTTTCCATTGAGATTTTTTTATAGCTTCTATAGCTTTCTGATCAAAAGACGGGTTAATGCCTTTCCCGGGCATGATGGATGCAGTTGATACACTGCCATCAGGTTCTATAACGAATTGTATATACATATTGCCGGTTACAGCAGTTGCTGAATCTTTTGGTTGTGCTGCATGCTTATGTACATAAGAAGTAACATATTGTAGAAACGCCATTTCGCCGCCATCTTTATATTCCGGCAGCACATTAACCATTACATAGATTTCCTCGACATTTGGCGTAGGCTCTTCTACGGGTTCATCTATCAGCTCGCTTTTTTCATTGGCTTTTGGGGGAGCCGGATTAACCTGGCTTTTTGCCTGCAAACAAAACAGCAGACTTGTTGCAAGTAGAAAAACAGAAAATTTCATTTTGTCCGTAGATTTAGAATAAGTCAATATACCATTTTTTGAATATTTTATTGAACCGGCTTCAGTATCTTTTCATGTATCCTGTATTATGTTTTAAACAAGGATATTCAACAGATGGCTTTGTTTTAAACAACGGTATCTCTCACTCAAAACAAATGCAAATTATGAAAAAGCACGCAATGATCTTCATAATGTTTTGTATTACAGCATTGCTGTCATCGTACAAAAACAGCGTAGTATCAGTAGACCTGGTACAAGCCATTCAGGAGAAAAAGGTTCGTGTGCATATTACTTCTACCGGAGGTTATTCCGGAAAATGTATTTCCATGAAAATTGAAAACCTGAGCAATATTCCTATGTATGTAGGTATAACACCCGGTACACTTTTTGTCCCGGGTGATGAAGGCGAACAGACCCTGGTTACGATACAAAGCAATGTAATTGTTTTGCAGAAAGCAGAAAGTAAGACCGTACTGGTTTCAGGCTATTGTACCGAACTGAGCGACCGCTGTCCGGCTTCAACAACTACTTTTACTGCCGCAAAGAGCAACAACATTGCACTGGCAGATCTTGCCCGGTTAATGACGCCTTACACAAATCTGGAAGATGGATTTGTACAGCAGGCTGTTTGGTGTATCACGGATAGTCAGAGCGTATCGAATGTGTCAGGTAGTAATATTGCTGCTTCAAAAGCAGTTCGTGAATATCTTTTTAAACAAACCGGACAAACAGATACCTGGTATCAAACGAGGCGAACACCGGAAATGACGGCTGACAGAAATATTGTCAATACTGCGGCAGAGGTTAAAGGCAAGATTGAATTTAAAGCAGCAAAAACAGTAGAGTTGCAAAGCGTTGTAAAAAACGAAGCCGGAGAAGTAGTATGGACGTATCCTTACAAGACAACCTTACCTGCCGGGGATATTGTTTTTGATTTTGGTTTGAAAGTAAGAAACTGGAAGAAGGGAAACTACTACATCATCTATACCTGCGAAGGGAAGGAGTTGGTGAATCAGAAGTTTACCATTTAGAATGATCAAACATGTGTTTTATTTTGTAACAGAAACACCATATCCTGTAAAACAATAAAATATAGATCTTTAGAAATTAGGTTTAGTAAAACAGCGTATTTGCCAGCTAATTCCAATTTCTATGAAAGCCTTTATAATAATTATATTCCTTCTAAGTACAACTATTTTAGGCGCATACGCGCAGACAAATAATAATACATTACCAGGAACGATTACTCCGGAAACCACTACGCCGAATCCGATTCCGCCTATCACACCAAACAACAATGGTGTACCTAACAACGGCGGTGTGCCAGATAATAATGGTTCTATAGATATTCCTAATAGTGGTGTGCCAAATAATACTATTCCGAATAATAGCGGAGTGCCTAATAACAGCACCATTCCAAATAGCCTTAATCCAAATAATAATACGAATAATCAACCGGGTAATTTGCAACCAAGCACTACACCGGATCCCAATTCAGATCTGAATAAACCTGGCGATAAAAATTCGCCCACCAATACCAATCCGGTAGCACCCATGAGTCCGGTGCCCGGAAGCCCGGCTCCAGTAGATCCCAATAGTGAACAGTTAATGATTAAATAAAATTTACCGGAGGGTTCGTTATCATGGTCTGTGGCACACAGACCATGATAACTATTGACATGAAGATGCAGTTAAAACTATTACTCTGCATAGAAGTAGGCAGACTCTGTTAAATAACCGATGCCATCGCTTTAACCGATGGCATCGGTGCTTATACGTCATCATAGAATAAATACCCAGACCACGGTAATTATAAATAAATTCCCAAACCTATCGCTACAAACCTGTACGATGGCGAGGCAATCCGCATGTGTTGGTAGCCTGCGGAAATATAAAAGTTTTTGATGTGGTACTTGCCTTGCAATTCATAGGTGTTTACCGGGTTTGCATTGATGCCGCTCCATTTAACCGAAGCATAGAGGGTGATAGGTTTTGTAACAAAAATTTCTGTATTGAAACCGAATGCGAAACCACCTTTTTTTACATCGTTGGCGATATAATTAGCACCCATGGTAAAGCCCAGGTTGAACCGCTCATAACGCAGCCGGTCGTAACAGAAGTCCAGATTGTAGAGCAATAAATTTTCGTACTTGTTAAGCGTATGGTCGTACTGAAACAATTGAAACATTTCTGTTTGAAAATAAAAATATTCGAACGGGCGAAGTTTTGCTTTCAAGTGATTTCCAGATAAATCTTTATTGCTGTATAGGAAGTGATCTTCGATGTCCAGGCGAACACCCTTGTGTACGTTTGAATCAACGCGTGTATAATTTCCATCTATCGCACTTCGGTAAGGGTATTTACTTACGCAGTTATGTAAATGATCTTCCGTGCTGTAATTGCCGACCATGCCTACAATAAGATAGGCAAAGAGATTTCCGACGATCGAACCGATTAATTCACTTTCCAAATCTTTTCCATCACGATAGGTGGATTTCGGTGCCGTATATTCCTGCGGGGTGTTATTCTTTTTTTGCTCTTTGTTCAACTCCCTTTTAGAGGTGTTGAGATCTGTTTGTGCGAAACCATTTTCAATACAAATGAAAGTAAACAGAAGAAAAATATACTTCTTCAAGTGATGAAGTACGTTTTTCCGACTATTAAAAATAATGACATTAAAAAACATATGAGAGAAATAAATAAGTACCCGGCAAATATAAGGATTGTATTTTTTTGCTAAATATTTTATCTATATCGAAAACAGATAATTATTTTTACAACGGAGTAATAGCTTATTTCGTATTATAAGCAGGTCTTTTGAAAGAAATTCGTTTAGTTTTTTTACTTATTTCGAATAAATTCAGAGATTGTAATATATACTATTTCCCGGCTTTTTATTTTTTTAACAGCATGGCATATGAATATTATTCGGATGAGCAGATCAGGCTCATTTTAAAACAACTGACAGAAGGCACAGATGCACATGAATTGTGTCGTAAATACAAAGTTAGTTTAGATACGCTTTATAAGTGGAAAGCCCGGCTTGGCAGTACTGAGGATTTGCTGGAACGTTTGAAAGATCTTGAGGAAGAAAACTACATACTGAAGAATATGCTTTCAGATGCACGTATTCAACGTTATACAAATAATGCCAGCGATATGGACCGGATATACCGAACACTGGCTTCCAACATTCCCGGCACGGCCATTACTATTCTCGACCGCCAGGAACGGTACTTACTGGCTGAAGGAGATTTTTTAACCACTATGGGTTACACCAAAGAAACCATGCCCGGTAAAAAGATTTCTGATATCATTACGCCTGAAAACTATCACAACTATTATGAAGAAATCATTCAACGGGCATTTGCCGGTGAAACCATTCTGACAGACCGGCAAACCTTATCGGGCTATTATTCTTTAATGAAGGTTGTTCCGCTGCGTGATGGTAAAGGAGAAATCTTTGCGATCATGTTTGTGCTGATAGATATTACGCCTCTTAAAGAAGCGCAGAATGATCTTGCGCAAATAAACGAAAAGCTTGAGACCATTGTACATGAGCGTACCGAGTTGTTAAAGGAAGCAAACCGACAACTGGAAGCTTTTACCTATTCCGTCTCGCATGATTTGAAAGCCCCCCTGAGACGCATTTCTGGATTTTCAAAAATGCTGTTGCAGGATTATGCCGGTACTGTTGATGATGAATGCAAGCGCCTCATGAACCGCATCGCTATCAATGCTTCTGCGATGGAACAGCTCATTGATGACTTGCTTGATTTTTCAAAATTTCAACGCAAAGATTTGTCCAAGTCCTTGATCGGAATGGATGCGATGGCAAAGAGTGTATTGCAGGAGCTCACTTCTGCAGAGCTTAACCGTACATTCGATATTCATGTAACACCGCTTGAATCCCTTTCCGGAGACACAAGTATGATTCGGCAGGTCTGGATCAACTTGCTTTCGAACGCAGTTAAGTATACCCGCAAAAAAGAAGTTGCAAAAATTGATATTGTCTGCACCAAAACAGAAAAGGAAGTGCGTTATGCCGTAACGGATAATGGTGCCGGTTTTGATATGCAATATGCAGATAAAATCTTCGGCGTATTCCAGCGGCTGCACAGCGCTGCTGAATTTGAAGGCACCGGCGTTGGACTTGCATTAACGAAAAGCATCATCGAACGACACGGCGGCACCATCTGGTTTGAATCAGAAGTGGATAAAGGAACAACTTTCTATTTTACGCTTCCGGTTGAATAAAATTTGCAGTTATTTTTTATGCTCTTACCTCACTGCCAGACTTTCATTTTCAATAGCCTTCGGAAATAATATATTATTCTCCAGGTGAATGTGCAAATGTAAATCCTCCTCGAATTGTTTCAGCATCGCAAAGGTAACTTTATATGTATTGCAGGCATCTGCAGGTGGTGTATACTGATTGGTTAAAGCTGCTATGCTTCTGAAATAATCTCCTTCTGTATTGTGCTCATGTTTCATCATGGCAATAGGGTTTTCTACAGAACCGAAAGGTGCGGCATGTAGTGATACATGTTGTCGTATAGATTCAGAAATGCGTTTGATGTAAGGAAATAATATCAGCTCTTCTTTTTTCATATGCATGATTAATTCATTGGCTGCGCGTTCAAAAATCTCCCGCACTTCGAAAAGCTCCGGGTGATTGGAACCATGTACATCACAGATTTTAGATAAATATGTTTTAAGCACTGGTACGGTGTCTTCAACATAGGTGTGATGTTTCATCTGTATATAATCAGCCAGGAAGCCGGCTGGCCAGGATTGAAAATTCAACTCAGGTTTTTCTGCGGCTTGTAATACAGTACCAAGCTCGTGTATAAGACTCGTGCAATTGAGTTGTTTCTCTTCACACACTTCGCCGATTGTTCGGTGTCCGTTGCAGCAGAAATCAATGTTGTATTTTCTGAATACATCTGCCGTCTGGAAATTGATGCCGGTAATTTCTCCGACCGATGTTGCTGTTGTTATTTTCATAATAGCTATTGTTTTAATCAACACTGTTTGTTCAGGCGTTTCGAAATTTATGATATACTTACCTGTTTGAATAGCTTAAATCCGAAGATGCATAAGCTGACGATCTTTATTACCTCAGCAGCGACGTAATAAAAGTGAACGCTTGAAGGTTCAACAAAACGTCCTGCGATAATTGCATCGGCCCGGGCGGTTAATTGAGGCAAGAACCAGATAGATTGAATAATGAGGATCACAAGTGGAATAAGAATGATGTAATTGAATCTTTCAATCGATTGCAGGGAGAAGTTTTTGGTGAAAAATATGTTGAATAAAATTGAGGCTGCAAATAACCATTCAATTTTATTCAGTGCGTTAAAAACCAATTTTCCAATGCCAAGTCCCAATGCCAATGTGATTCCCGGTGCACGGAATTTCAGCCAGGCTTCCAGGAAACTGATGGCGCATACGCATCCGATCCATAAATAGGTTGAAATGACTACGGTTGGACTATCGACAAATGCTTTCATAGTTGTAAAGATTATAAATGTGTTTTCAGATCGTGTATTATAAAACAGGTTTGGAAGGATTGTTCTTATAGAATTCAATTTTGTAGTGGAACATCTCTGCCATTTTTTCTGCGCGCCATTTGGCATCGGCAGCTTTCGCTCCGGTGAAATATTCGTCAACAGTTTGTTTAAACAATTGAATCCAGCGATCGAAATGTTCTTTGCTCACAGGCAGCTGCGCGTGTGGTACAAACGGACTGCCATGGTAAGTGTGTTCTTCGAGTAGTACCGTTTGCCAGAAACGATAAAGCTTTTCAAGATGCTCCGGCCAACGGTCTTTTATAACACCATTGAAGATTGGCCCCAACAGCAAATCTGTTTTTGCTTTTTCATAAAAATGATCAACCAGGATTTTTATGTCGTCCAGCGTTGCTATTTCTTTTCGTTCCATATTTATAAAATAATAGGCAGCATATGTTTTATCTTTTCAGGAATGTTAAACCATTTTTCTGATTGAGTGACAATTCATAAATGCTGGTATTTTCAAGCATCGTTTTTAATTCGTTCCGGATCGTTTTGAATTTTTCATGCACCGGACAAGGTTGTTTTTCCGAACAGGCTTTTAACCCCAGGCCGCAGCCGTTATAAATACCGTCCCCATCAATGGCAGAAACAATAGCACTTAATTTGATTTGCTTCATTTGTTTCAGAGCCATTTCAAAACCACCCTGCGGACCTTTGCTGGAATCTATCAGGTTGTTCCTGGAAAGTACCTGAAGTATCTTGGCTGTAAAGGCTTCCGGCGAATCTATTTGCGCAGCTATCTCTTTTAAGCTGCAGCGCTTGCCTGCACGCGATTGTACAGCAATGTGGATGATGGAACGGATGCCATATTCGCAGGCTTTGGAAAACATAATGGTTGTTTTTATGAACCAAAGGTATAGGATTCTATTTCGGATATTATTGTCCGAAATTAGATCAGATGATGATCTTTATCAGTATTTGAAAAAGATCCTGAATAAGAGAGAAGTATAGATTAATGAATGGTTGGAGGGAACTGTGGACAGTTAAAAGTAAATGCAAATAAAATTACCGGCGGCTTTTATATTTGTTTAAAAGCGACAGAATCTCGTGCGGAGATTTATCAAGGCCTGTGAGGCTTCGTTCGGCTGTCTGTTCTTTTGATATCACGGTAAGAATTTTATCCTTACCTTTTTCTGTAATGTGATATGCAATAATATCTTTCCAGGGTAAAACAACGCCCCGCCTTGGTGTATCCATTTGTAAGGAATTTTCTGTTAAAACAATCAGAGGCGTTTTGTAACTATGTGTGGAAAAGAAAGCAAATGAGGATACTCCGATGAGATGTATCGGAATGAGTATTACAAGCATCGCATCAGAAAAGTAAGCAGGTATGCCGGCAGCAATCAGTATAGCTGTCATACCACCTACATAAAGGCGTTGCGTTTTTTTAGTATAGTGTATGGTTGTTGTCCGCATGAGTATAATAATATGTATTACAAATCGGACAATTCAATATAGACCAGAATAGAATCAATATTGGCAGTGCTCATGGTTTGAAAGGCAGGCATTTCAGTCCTATGATATTTCATGTATAATTCAACAGCGGTACGATCTCCTTTTTTGATCATGCCCTGTGAGTCCTTTATAAATTCGTAAATCCATACCTGGGATCTCCGTTGCGTTACACCTCTTAACGCAGGTCCTATAGCTTCTGTATTAATTCTATGGCATACTTTGCAATTTTCTTTAAATAGCTTTTCACCATAAGGGTGAGGGCTTTTGTCTAAAGAAGTATTGCCGGAATAAAGTATTTCTGGTGCAGTTGATTTATTTTCTTTAGGACGCATAGACAGCAATCCTGTAACTGCGCCGAGCAACACAATAATACTTAAAAACAGGATTTTCAATTTGTTAAAGAATGCCATGATCGTAATCGAAAGATACAGAATAAATAGAAAAAAACTGATTGTCAGAGTTGTTTCATAAGAGATTTTTAAGAGGCTTTTATGGGATTTTTATTAAACTAAAAATCCATATCTTTAATAAAATTAAAAGATACACAATATGGAATTAGGCATAGGTATGTTTGGCGATAATCATTATGATCTGCAGGGTAATCCGATGGATTCAGGCGAACGTTTGCGTGAACTGATCGAAGAAATCAAACTCATGGATGAAGTTGGCCTTGATTTCTTTGGTATTGGTGAACATCATCGTCCGGATTATGCTGTTTCGGTGCCGGAGATTGTATTAGCTGCCGCTGCAACTGTAACGAAAAAAATAAAACTAGGTAGTGCTGTTACAGTGCTGAGTTCTTCTGATCCGGTGCGCATTTATCAAAGCTTTGCCACGATTGATCAGATCAGTAACGGGCGCGCAGAAATTACCGCCGGGCGTGGTAGCTTCATTGAATCTTTTCCGGTTTATGGATATGATCTGAAAGATTACAACAATCTGTTTGAAGAAAAGCTGGATCTGTTGGTGAAAATAAATCAGGAGAATCCCATCACCTGGAAAGGTAAGCTGCGTCCTGCACTCGATAAACAGGAGGTGTTACCACGAGCTGTAAATGATAAACTGAAAGTATGGGTAGCTGTGGGCGGTACACCGGAATCGGTCGTGCGTGCCGGTAAGCTTGGTCTGCCGGTTATCTTCGCTATCATCGGTGGTAACCCTGGGCAGTTTCAACCATTGTTTAATTATTACCAGGAAATATACCAGCATTTCAAACACGAAATGAATGCATATGAAGTAGGTGTACACATGCATTGCTTCTTCGGTGAGGATAGTAAAAAAACAGCTGATGAATATTATCCTGTATATTCTTCACAGATGAACCGCATTGGCCGTACACGCGGCTGGCAACCTTACAACAGAAATCAGTATGATTACGGCCGTGGTAAAAACGGACACCTGATCATCGGTGATGCGAATGAAGCTGTAGATAAAATCCTGGAGATGCACGAATTGTTCGGACTTACACGATTCTCTGCACACATGGATGTTGGCGGACCTTCACATGCTTCACTCCTGAAATCGATTGAAATTTTCGGAACGCAGATTGCACCTAAAGTACGTGCGGCGATAAAAAAATAACCCATACATAAGCACTACTTTTTTATATCTGATCTAAAAGATATGAAAAACGTAGTGCTTATATATTTTAAAACTTAAGGCTTATCTTTAGTAGCAGCCTGAATCGCAGTTAGCGCAATGGTATAAACAATATCATCAACCAGCGCACCTCTCGATAAATCATTTACCGGTTTTTTTAAACCCTGCAGCATCGGGCCTACACTGATCACATTGGCACTACGCTGTACGGCCTTGTAGGTGGTGTTACCTGTATTGAGATCGGGGAAAATAAATACATTCGCTCTGCCTGCAACCGGACTATCCGGAGATTTTTGCAAACCAACGCTGGCAACCGTAGCAGCATCGTATTGCAAGGGACCGTCAATAATCAGATCGGGCCTTCTTTCTTTAACGATGCGTGTAGCTTCTTTTACTTTTTCTACATCTTCACCCATTCCTGAAGCTCCGGTAGAATAGGAGATCATAGCAATTCTTGGTTCGATGCCAAATGCGATCGCTGAATCTGCGCTTTGAATAGCAATGTCGGCAAGCTGTTCTACATTTGGATTCGGGTTAACGGCACAATCTCCGTAAACATATACCTGATCTGGCATCAGCATAAAAAATACAGAAGATACAATGGTTGAACCCGGTGCTGTTTTGATCAATTGCAATGCCGGACGGATGGTATTTGCGGTTGTATGAATGGCGCCGGAAACCAAGCCATCCACTTCATTCTGTACAATCATCATGGTACCTAACACTACTTTATCCTCTAATTGTTTTTCTGCCTGCACGGCTGTTAATCCTTTGCTCTTGCGCAGTTCTACCATAGGTTCTACATAACGATGACGGATCTTGCTTGCATCCATAATCTGCAGGTCCGCAGGAAGTGTTACCCCTTGTGCAAGTGCTACTTCGGCTATGCGTTCGGGATTCCCCAATAAAATACAATGTGCAATCTTTTTCTCATGGCAGATGGCAGCAGCTTTAATCGTACGTGGCTCTTCGCCTTCAGGCAATACAATGGTTTTATTGGCTTTGCGTGCACCCTGAATGAGCTGATAACGGAATGCTGCCGGCGGCATACGTTTTTCAGACGGCTGACCTAGTTTTATTTTTAAAATATCTCCGTTCAGATATTCAGCTACATGGTCTACCACTTTGGTAATACGTTCAGTGTCATCCATCGGAATGTGATTGTCCATTTTATCAATCAGTCCGCTGGTCTCATATGTGGTAAGCGGAGACAACAATACCGGAATCTTATGTGTAAGTGCCGGTGAACATAATTCCTGGATAGAAGGTTTCGGTTTAAAATTATTCGTAAGCAGTAAACCCGCAATCGGAATTCCTTTAAGTACGGCGAGTGACGTTGCCAGTAAAATATCATCCCGGTCGCCGGGAGTGATAACAAGTGTGCCAGGCCGCAGGCGGTCTGCGATAAATTCTACAGAGCGGGCTGCCACCATAAAACTTTTAATGCGTGATGTTTTAATATTTGCATCAGACAATACCGGACATTGAAGATGTGCAGCAATGTCGGATACTCGCGGTTCCATTAACGTAGGTTCGTAAGGAATCCCGCCAATAAAAGGCAATTGCTTTGCAGCAATGGTTGGACTAAAAGCTGCAATTTGCTGATGCAACTGTTCTGCATCCATCTCGTTCTGCACCTTCGTTAATACGTAGCCAACAAAGGATGTGTGTTCTGTGCCGCCGAATTGCTGCAACGTTATTTCAATTTGTTCTGCAATTTCTGCAGGCGTACGTTTATCAACAGCTGCTACCAGAACAACGTCGGTGCGCAGGTTGCGTGCAATCTCATCGTTCAGTGATGCCAGCAGCGGTTTGTCCGGATCCTGGGAAAGACCTTCTACAATGGTTACATCATACGTGTCTGAAGTTATGGATAGTAAGGTTACGATTTCTTCCAGCAGCTGGTTCAGTTGGCCGGAGCTTACCATCTTTTCTACATAACTTACAGAGATGGGTTTTGGAATCGCAAGGTGAAATAAAGCTTCTGCAAAATGGATGGAACGTTCGCTGTCGTTTACAGGCCAGGCGTCGGCTACGGGTTTCGCAAAACCAACTTTGATGCCTGAACGTTCGAATGCTCTTACCATTCCTAAAGAGACAGATGTTAAGCCAGCGTTAGGCCCTACAGGCGCGAGATAAAACGTACGCATATTAATGTTGATTGTTTAAAGTGATGCAGGCTGCGGTATCCATAGCAATCATCAGCTCTTCATTTGTGCTGATTACAAGTGCGGGAATACTTGTTTCTGTTGTAATGATTCCTTGCTTACCACCGACTGCTTGTTTGTTTAGATCTTCATGCGTATTGTATCCCAATATCCGCAAACGGTTGAGCGTTTTTGAACGGATGATGGCGGCGTTCTCACCAATACCTCCGGTGAAAATCAACGCATCAACTCTCGGCAAAGATGTTGTTAAAGCGCCAATGTATTTTGCCAGGCGATGTACAAAAATTTCGATTGCCAATGCCGCCCCTGTGTGTCCTTTATCTGCAGCTTCCTGCAGTTCGCGCATATCTGAGGATAATTCAGAGATACCAAGCAGTCCGCTTTTTTTATTGAAAATGGTTACTACTTCATCTGCACTTATATTGAGTGCGCCCGCAAGATAAGGGATTACCGCCGGATCAATGTCGCCCGTGCGGGTGCCCATCACCAAGCCTTCAAGCGGAGTAAAGCCCATACTGGTATCGATACTTTTTCCATTCAATACTGCAGCAACACTGGCTCCATTGCCAAGATGTGCGGCGATGAATGCGCTATCAGCAAGGTCTTTATTGAGGAATGCAGCTGCTTGCCGGGAAACGTATCGGTGGCTCGTACCGTGAAAACCGTAACGTCTGACACCATGCTGCTTATAGTATTCCATGGGAAGCGCATATAAATAGGCGTGTTCCGGCAAGGTCTGATGAAAGGCTGTATCAAACACTGCAACCTGTGGAAGGTTCGGTGCAAATAAGCGGGCAGCATAAATGCCTTCAAGATGAGCAGGGTTATGTAACGGCGCAAACGGAATACATTGTTCAATGGCTTTGATTACTTCCTCATCGATCAATACAGCTGTTTTGAAAAATTCACCACCGTGCACCACGCGGTGACCGATGGCGGCAATATCTGCACGTAGGCCCGCTTGCTGAATGGTAGATAAAATATATTTCATTGCTGCCTGGTGCGTGCTGGGATTCAACGGAATTGTTTCTTTGGTATCTGATTTTTTTATACTGAGGAATGCATCTCCAAGTCCAATCTTTTCCGCAATTCCGGAAAGGAGTAGTGCTTGCGTGGTATGATCTATAAGCGAAAATTTGAGAGAAGAACTTCCGCTGTTAATGACAAGTATAGATGGCATAAAATATTTAAAATCTTCTGCCTAAGGTAGTAAGTATAAGCGAAAAATCAAGGTGGTTGGTAATGATATATGTCAAAGCAGAGACAGTGTGGGGTATATGAGAATGATATAGTGTTCAATCATAAAATTAGTTTTTTGTTAGTTAAAAATAGATATTGAGGAACTATTTAAAATATAGATAGATTATGAAAGAACAGAATGAGAAACCTTTACTCTCTTTTGAAGAGTGGGAGAGTGCGTGGAAGAAAAATTGGGAGTCGGCACAGATGGATTATGAGTTGCCGTCTTCTTATGTTCAGGAAGAGAAAGAATTTTTAACAGAGGTAAGAAGTCCGGAACATGAAAAAGAACGTCTGGTAAAAATCAATAAAGAATTTGAATATGGATTTAAGTCGTTGAGTGAAATCGGGCCGGCCGTAACGATATTCGGTTCAGCCCGGTTTAAAGAAGGTGAGCGCTATTATGAACTTTCAAGAAGTGCAGGCAGCGCATTTTCAAAAGCAGGCTTTACAGTATTGACCGGTGGTGGTCCCGGTGCTATGGAAGCCGCAAACAGAGGAGCACATGAAGCAGGCGGAAAAACATACGGATTGAATATTAAACTTCCGAAGGAGCAGCATCCCAATCCGTATGTGAACGAAAGCTACGAGTTTAATTATTTCTTTGTTCGCAAAGTCATGCTGGTAAAATATTCATGTGCTTTTATTGCAATGCCCGGCGGCATAGGCACGCTTGACGAATTGTTTGAAGCTGCGACCTTGATTCAATGTAAAAAGATCGGCCCGTTTCCTTTGATATTGGTAGGTAAAGAATTCTGGTCGGGCTTGCGGGATTTTATCGCTTTCATGACTACACAAGGAGTATTCGATATAAAGGAAATTGGTTTTGCTAAAATCGTTGATACACCGGAAGAAGCCGTAGAGCTGGTGCTGAAGAGTTTACCGCACGATTTCAGGGAGCAGTTAAAGAAATAAGCGTTTGTATGAAACATCTTGCGTTCCTGAATGAACATACATTGCAGATCGGTTTTGCCGAAGGTGTTAAAACTGCAACCATTGCGGAGATTGAAAAAGAATTCCAGGTAAAATTACCTGCTGCATATAAGGAATACCTGTTGCACTTTGGTGCTGCATGCGGAAGCTTATTAACAAGCCATTACATGACTTATCCGGCATTGAAGGAGAACCGGAGTGATGCAATTGAAATGATTAATTTCGATGATCGGAAATCAGAAGCTGATAAACCTGTTTTAAAAGATAGTTATTTCTTTTTCGGCCAATGGCAGGGATATATATATTATTTTTTTGATTGTGCGGATGAGGCTGAAAATCCTGCGGTATATATATTGAATGATGGCTTACAAATTAAAAAATATAAACACAGTTTTACAGAATTTTTATATGATGAAGGCGTAAAGCATTGGGAGAAAAAATAAAAATAGCACTTACTGTTCCAGCAATACAAACGCACCCCAGTAATATGGGTAAATATATTCGTCTTTTATTTTTCGCTGCGCAAATAAATAAGCCTCCGTGCAGGATTTTGTTTCAAGCAGGTTTGAGTAAAAATAGGTCATCCATTGCGCTGTTACCGCATCGTCAATTTTCCAGAGCGAAACTAAAACATTCTTTGTGCCGGCAACCAGTAAGCCTCTCTGCAAGCCTAATAGTCCTTCCTGGCTATCCATCATGCCCAGACCGCTCTGGCACGCAGATAAGACAACAAGATCTGTAGAACTTAAATTTAATTGCGCGATTTCATATGCTGTTAGAATACCATCATCACTGGCAGTTGAATCTACATCAATCGGATCACATGCACCGCTGAGTAGCAAACCGGAATGTATCATCGATTCAACATAATCATCTTCAGAATTTATTTCAAGATACCCGTGTGTGGCAATGTGTATGAGTGAATAAGCGGCGGTGTCATTTTTAATCACCGTTTCCCTGGCCATTGCTTCGCTGTAACGAATGGTTTCAAGTGTTTTATTACGGAACAGTTTTTCAATTGAATCTACTTCTGTTTTTGTTCCGGGCAGATCAGAATAATCACAAGCACCCTTATTGGTGCTGTAGAGCGGATGATATATAAATGCTGTTTTATTAAGTATGATTGTTTTGCTGCGTTGTTTGTATGAAAGAATGCTTTCTGTTTTATTCAGGTAAATGATAGAAGCTGTAGAGCTATCTGTTAAAAGTGTATGCATATTCATGCACTCATAAATGCCATCACGAACAAGGTAGATGGTATGAATAGTTGCATGCGCAGACAGGAAATCGGCAATGACTTTCCAGTAAAGAGCATAGCTTTTTATGTCGTTAAGTTTGAACTTGATGTTGTTTCTATAATAAGAATATGCTTTGCCTTCTAATACAGATGCTTCCGGAAGCCATATCTGATAAGGTGTTTTGATTCCCTGCAGATAAATTAATGCCAGGTACTTTCCGGAATTTTGAATGGGCTTGATGATTTCAACGATGCATTCTGTACTGTTCAATGTATGGGTAATATCTGTTACAGAGTATTTTTTTCGGTTTTCGATGGCATAGATACTGGTAAGTTCTTTTTCGATATGTGCGGCGCGGTCGGTTAGTTCATTTAATTCATCGGATTCATGTGCATCTTCTTTGGTTTTCAATAAAGATGTTTTAGCAATTTCATCTTTTAGATCTTTTAATTCTTCTACGAGCTTCAGTTGTGCAGTGTCAGATATGTTTTCCCATAAGCGATGCTGGCGTTGGGTTTCTTCCAGTATTAACTCTGATAAGTACCAGCGGTTTTCAATCCATTGATTAAATAAATCATTATTGGCAGCCGTGTGTTTTTTTGATTGGCACATATCAAATACAAATGCTGAAAATTCTTTCCAGTACGTATTGCTGGCTTTTAAGTACTGAATTTTTTCTTCTTCGCCGAGGTATTTAAAATAGGTATCAATCTCTTTCTGTCGGGCCTTTAAAATAAAATCATACAAAGATTTTGCGTCTTTATTTTTACCCAAAGCGTGATATGTTTTGGCAAGCAATACGTAACCATGCATGGTACTGGCTGCATGCTTTCCGATAAGTTGTTCTTTGATGTCAATCGACTTGCTGCAGTAGATGATACACGCATTATATTTTCCGGATGCAAAATATACATTCGCGATTGTGTGCAATGAAGTTGCATACGATAATGTGTGGGTACCGCTGGTGGAATCTTTCCGTGCAAGTACATCCTGTAGGATTGCCAGCGCTTCTGTATAATTGTTTTGCTGCCGGTAGAGCTCGGCTAAATTATTCCATGCGAGTAAGGTGCTTGGATGGTTCGGTCCGTAGAGTTTGGTTTTTATTTTTATGGATGCTCTATATAAGCTGTCCGCTCTCGTATAATCCTTTTGTTTCATGTATACACCAGCCAGGTTATTCAGGCTGATTGTAATGGAAGGATCTTCCGGATTCAGGCAGCTTTGCTTCAACTGCAAACTTGCAGAAAGATAATTGATGGAGCGATCGTATTGGCCAAGTCTTTTATAAATAACCCCAAGGTCATTTAGTGTGATGGCTTTTAATGCACAGTTTGTACTGGAAGAATTTTCCTCTATGTCGAGCAGATTCAGAAGAATGGTTTCTGCTTTGTTATAATCTCCCTGGCGTTTGTATAAGGCTGCCAGTTTTTGTTTGCAGATGATGTAATTGTCGGAAGTGTCATTCAAGGCTTGTTCTGCCGCATGCAGCAGTGAAGACGCCTGTTTGTATTCCGCATTTTCAAGGGCACAGATACCCATGTGCAGCAAACAGTTGTTATAGAATTCAGTTCCTTTGGCATTGGTATTCTTCAGACAGAATGAAAAACCTTTATAGGCTTCTGCATAATTTCCTTTGGTATATAAAGACATTGCCTGGCTGAAGCAGACGCTGTCTTGAGCCCATGCTGTTGCGAAAGACAGACTGGTAATAAGGATCAGAAAAAATTTGTAAAGTAAAGCAAGAGGAAGTTTCATCGGGGGTATATGAATCCTTAAACAAGATAACAAAAAAGTAAGAGTTTATACATGTATTTGAATGTCCTTCATCATGTAAGATACTGCTAATCTAAGAAGTTCTACTAGTGAAATAATAAAACAGAAATACAAAATTGTGTAATAAAAAGTATAACAGATCTTTACAATTTGCTGATGCATTGAGATGAGTATCTTTAATGTATTAAACAAATATTTCAAACAAGCTAAATCAGTACAAACATGAAAACTATTATTCTAGCATTCTTTTTATCTGCCGGCATTGCGGGCGCATATGCACAAACAAACAATACAGGCACTACACCAAACCAAACAACGCCTTCCGTAAAGCCAGGCAGCAGCTCACCAACCAATCCGAATGACAAAGGAACAGGTAGTGGTGTTGATAAAAACAGTCAATATAACGGCGGTTCACAGAGCCCAAATTCTGGCTCTCAAATAACGCCAGATAGTACGCAATCGCCAAACAGAACAAGTCCAAACGGCAATTCAACAACACCTGGTAATTCAACAACACCGAATAACAAAAAATCTACAACGCCGGGCAATACAACGCCTGCCAATCCGAATAGTAAACCAATGGTGAAGTAAATTGCAGGCAACATGTTCCTGTAACACCTGGAACGAAGTATATCTGAAAGCAGCTGGGGAAGCTGCTTTCAGATATTTTTAATGATTAGCAGCCACCACAATAAATAGCTACATAATAATAACCTTTTTCATCCTTGTCTATCTGATACGTACAACCGGGGATTTTGTCGTCTATGTTTGAATAAACAGTGGAATCTTCGTTCCACACATACTCCGGATCGTGGTACAGAATATCAATCAGGTATACCAACGTTTTTTTGTCGCGGCATCTGGTATGTATGGAGATAGCGCCGCTACCGTTTTCATTGCAGTAGGAAGATGAATAGATAATGCCGTTAGAGAACTGCTGTTCCCAGGCACAGGATTCCGGTTTTTCTTCCTCGTCGGGTTCGGCGCCCCGCTGCTCATAATATTGAGTAGTTGTTTTTTCAGTGATTGCGGCACACTCGCTCACCAGATAGGTGTAAAAAGGCTCTTCGTAAGAGTCCTGATGAATTAGTAGTATACTTTCCTGAGGAATCGGCAAACAGGCATCAGCCCATTTCGATTGGTACAATTTCAGCACAGCAATGCGGCTGGTATCCGGTGCGGTCTCTACACTTATAATGGAATCCTTTTTTTGAGGCGCAGGTTGAGGAGGAACAGCTACAGCAGCTGCTACAGAGTCTTTCGGGTTTTGATCTGCTGTGTGGTCAGAAGTACAAAATACAAACAATGCAGATAAAGAAAAAAGCAGATATTTATACATAGCTTTAAAAGTTGTTTAATTAAAGATAGTTAAAAAAGTATAGCGTCCAATAGGGAGGTATGATTCAGTTTATTGAAAACCGCAAGAACAAGCAGCAAGCCTGATAATGGGCCTGCTGCCGGTTTTATTAGTTATCCGTTTGCAATAAACGGCGCCTGTCTGATATAATTTTCGTCAGACAATTGTCCGATCAGAAAATTAGCCAGACTTGTGGCACTTATTTTATCACCTGGGCAATCCCGCAGATTGATTTGTATCGAAGGTGCTTCGTCTGTCTGCTCTATGGCCGGGAGCCGCACCATGGTCCAGCTTACATCGCTTGCTGCAAGCAACCTATATTCTTCCTGTTTATTGGTAGTAGAGGCAGGGAATGTTTTCTTCATCCATTCTGTTCCATACGCTGCCTGCGGACCTTTCTGATCAAAAGGTGTATCAACGTTCAGTCCTGTTGTTACAATATAACGATGAAGGTTTAAAGCGTGCATCGCTTTCAGTACATGTGATGTAGATTGACTGAAGATGGTGGGTTCACTTGCCGGAATACCCAGGCCAAGTGTACTGATCACAGCCTGGCAGCCTTCGAGCAGATTATACACCGTAGCATAATCTGTTACGTTGCCGGAAATAATTTCAATCTGGGGATTCGTAAGCGGAGCATGATCAGGGTTACGTACGAGTAGCTTAATTAAATAACCCTGTTGGATCAATTGTTGAACAAGATACTTGCCTGATTTACCTGTGCCGCCGATGGCGGCTATTTTGATTTGTGATTCCATATTCTCTTTATAAATATATATATACATAGTAAAACAATCCGCACAATCAGTTATGATAGCAGAGAATCATGTAGTATGTATTACTACATGCAAAAAGATCTATATGTATAAAGAGATTTTAATAGAATAAAAATACTCAATTTATATGGAACAGCAAATTGTGTAATGCGCGTGTTTGTAACAAGCAATTGTTTTTATATAGAGGATGATTTAATAAAGCTTTTCTGCTGACCGGCGTCAGTGTTTGATCAAGCGGAATAAGCCAGCTTTGATCTGTAAAAATGCAGGAGTAATCATTTATTGTGGTCTGTAATACAATTTATACTTTATATTATTCGGCGTATGTTAAAATATTTTCTGCTCTGGTTTCCTATGCTGCTTATTGCTATACTGAATGGTACAGCAAGAGATTTGTGGTATAAAAAGTATGTTACCGAATTAACCGCGCGCCAGCTTTCTACCTTTTCACTGCTGCTGCTGTTGGGAATGTATATGTTTTTTATTGTTAAGAAATTTTCTCCTGCATCAGCAACACAGGCTTTATTTACGGGTGTGTTCTGGATGCTCTTAACGCTGGGCTTTGAATTTGGATTTGGCCTTTACAGAGGCCATACCTGGGCGCAATTGCTGGAAGATTATAATATTTTTCAAGGTCATTTGTGGTTGCTGGTTCCGCTTTGGCTTATATGGGCACCTTATGTATTTTTTGTTATGCAGAAATGATAGTTTCTACGTGCATGAGTGTTTAGTGCGATTTCATATAAATGCCCCAAACACCATTTGAAAATTCGCCTGCAGCAAATTGAGCCGACGTGTGTGCGTTGCTTATTTCATATACAGGGAATGTATAATCCTGTCCGTAAAGAGGATCTTTGATCTGGATTTTTTCGCCGGTGTTTTTCCAGTCATAGTTCCAGATGTTCATGCCCATCAATTCAAACGGCTCGCTTTCTGTAAGCGTACAGGTGTGCTGCCAGGAAGAATTTATGTCATACATGGGTAAGTGTATTTTTATTATTACTCGGTTATTGAGAATTTGATCCGCGCAATTTTTTTTACAGCAACCGGTACTCCGTTGTTTTTACCAGGCTTCCATTTAGGAGAATTTTTGATCACCCTCATGGCTTCGTTGTCCAGCGAAGGATAGACCTCTTTTCCTGGCATAATTTTAACATTAGAAACGCTGCCGCCCCTTTCTATTGTGTATTCAACATATACAGTGCCTGTGATTCTTTTTTTTAACGCATCCTTAGGATAAATAATATGTTTTGTAACGTATTTTTGGAATTTTTCCTCGCCACCCCCTCGGAATTTAGGCATTTCACCAACATATATAACCGGACCTTTATTGGATGGAGCCGGCATACTATTGCTTGTTGTATCAATAGGAGGTGATGTTTGTGCCTGTGACTGAAAATAGAAAGCAAATAAAATAAATAGAAGAAGATAAAAGCGCATATGAACTTGTTAAATGGTATAGGCAGCTAGGTATGAGCTTAAGATTATTATTCTTTGTTTAATGTAAATTTGATCCGGGCAATTTTTTTTACAGCAACCGGTACTCCATTGTTTTTACCAGGTGTCCATCCGGTAGAGTTTCGGATAACATCCATTGCAGCCTGATCGAGTGAAGGATAAACTCCTTTGCCCGGTAGAATTTTTACATCGGTAACACTACCGTCTTTTGCTATCGTGTATTGTACATATACGGTGCCGGTGATACCCTTTTCCATTGCATCCAATGGATAAATAAGATGGTCCTGAACGTATCTGGCTAATGAGTCGTCGCCGCTACCCCGAAATTTAGGCATTTCAGTGGCATAGGTATATATCTCATCCCCCTCGTAAGGAACCTGTACCGGTCTGTTTGTTGTATCAGACGTACTTGGTGTTTGAGCCTGTGACTGAAAATAAAAAGCAAATAAAAGAAATAGGAGAATCTGAATGCGCATGTGGGGAAGTGGTTAAAGTTGGTATAAAGATAATGGTTTTATGGTTTAGTACATTCTTTTTGTCTGAATTGGGATTTATTGGATTGGTGGATTAAAGGATTATAACATACATGAATCCTTTTGTCCTTAAGTTCTGAGATTCGCCGCGGCGAACTGATTCAGACAATCAACACCCGCTCTCATCCTGGCGTATCAAGATGTAGCGCGTTTCCGTTAGTTTTGTACCGGAAAATCTCTGTACCCGTAAATATAGTGCGCCCAGGCTATAAGTATAGTAACGACCCTTCTTTACAAAGTCTACCGTGATATCATATTCACGTGGAATGGTCATAGATGTATCTTTTAAACCATACTTTTTTCCCATCGCAATTCTATAAGCGCTTTCTTCTTCCTGCGTAGTATTCTCATAAAAGGTGGGAAGGAAAATTCCGCCGGTATCAGGCAGTATTTTATAAGGTGTTAATTCGAACAAATGCTGGTGCTTCTCAATATGCCGCTCAGGCTTAGGCTTCGTATAATCTGTAACTTCGTTGAGGTACTGGCCATATGCCAGCGAAACAACAAAACGATCAGTTACATTCTTAGGGACAATTTTAATGTGTTTGATTATATCATACGTATCCATGCTTTCATATAAGATGATACTGTCAGTTTCAATAGTCTGCACTTTACTGACGTTACTTTCTTCGCTTCCTTCCTGGTAATAGAAATGTTCTGGCGTTTCCGCCCCATATTCTTCAGCATGCTGAAATCCTTTCAGTACGAATTGAAATGCCGGATAGAAAAGCCTTAATGCAATTGGGTTTTCATCTGCGACGTCTTGCTTGAGCACATAGAATATATAAATCTCAGTATTATTTCTGAAGCGTACTTTATACCACTCCGCATATTCTTCCAGTACCTCCAGTGGTGCGGCATAGGAGAGCACGCTTCCGAAAGCAGTATTATCATCCATCTCATGGTATGGATTCGTGTTGCCATTCGTTACGTAGACGATCTTTAACGCTTTGATGGTATCTTCCGGTACGATCGTATGGTGCATAGCCACAGAGTCTATAGGCGCGGTGCTATCAGCGGGCGATGATACAGAATCGGAAACTGAAGCCTGTTCCGGCGTAGTGCTGCCGCAGCTGTATAACAGGGCTGCCAGTATGACTATTAAAAATGAAAGTATCCGGTTCATATCGTAAAAGTTTATACCAAGATATTGAAAATAAAGCTGGATTTTATATGCCCTTTGTCAGAACCGTTGATTAAACTGATTGATGTGATTTGAATGATTTGTATTTTCATAATAATCATTTGTATCAAATGATTCAGTGGTTCATACAGAAACGGGTTAAAGCGTATTAAAACTTGAATTTATATTCCAGTGTAAGGATATATTCACGGGTAAGCCCATCCGGACGGACTTTCCGGGTGATGAAAGGTTTTCCTGCATTGAGATTGAGCGAACTTCTTTCGCTGAGCACATAATCCAGGTATAGGGTTCCGTTGAGGGTTAAGCCCTGCGAACCTTTAATCGATTGCTTATTACCGTATAGGTCTGAAAACTGATCATCCTTTAAATGATAGATTGACAGGATGCCCGGGGAAAAGGTAAGCTGCTTCGTTATTTTAAAAGGGTATGTAAGACGCAGTAATACATCACCGCTTCGGATGTACTTATTCGTTGACTGAAAATTTTTAAAAGCTGAACCTGCCGGGTATAACTCCGAAAGATACTGATTGTTGTTTTGTGTCAGCGGCTGCTGCAGACCGGCGGTAATGGTGAACTTTTTTATTTCGTATTTCAATCCCAGGATCAGGTCAAACGTGCCCAGGCTGGATTGATAATCCATCGGCAGCGATAGGTTTTCACTACTTTGTTTATTCCCATCCTGCAGAGGAATTTTGAAGCCCGCTAAAGCCGTTGCGTTTTTCATAAACGCATAGCTTGTATTGACATAAATATCCGAGAAGCCGGTCGATGATATGTTTTTATCCGTCTGGTTCATGCCCACCAGCTTCAGATCAATACCGGCTTTCTCCGAGAGCTGTCTGTGGAATTCGATGTAGGAACTCCATATAGCAATGGCATGGTCGGCTTCGCCATGCGATAAACCCACGGCAGCGTAATGCTTATAGTTTTTTGTTGTTGAGTCTTCCGCATCCGGCTTAAAACCGTTAAGCGTGCAGAAGCCTGCGTCGCTGCAACCCTGGCCTACAGCAAGAAAGGAGGTGGATAATGCCAGGGAAAGAATGATACAAAGCTTGATGCGGATTCTATGCATATTATAGGGGAATTAAAAAGATATTATAATAACGCATGAATGTACATAAATATTCTGAAGCGGCTGTGCTGAATAGTTATTTGTCTGAACGACGATTCTTTTGATTTGAATGATTGCGTTGATTTCTTTCCGGCCCTTTCAGGCGTCAGTGTTAAGTGAAGCGTCACTGGCGTCTAACAATTGGGGCGAGGATATTAAACATCATAGTAAATCATTTAATCATATAAATCACCGTTCAGAAAATTTGGTCCAGTCCCGCTTTGCTAAAGACGGGAGTCAGATGATTTCCGCAGCTTTAGCATGCAGTAATTGAATTTTATTCAATTACTATTTTTTTTGTGGATAGGCCTTCAGCTGTAACAACTTCGATAATGACCAATCCTTTAAAATCCTTAACAATATTTTTGGATGTAACTTTTTCAACCTGCCCAACAGCATTAAGTAATGTGACAGATTGAATGTCGTATGAAGAATGGATTGTAAATACACCATTGGATGGGTTTGGGTATAGTTTATTTTTCTCACGAATAGGCCGGCCGTTTTTTAATCCGGGTTGCCAACGGGGAGATTTTAACAAATACGTATCAATTCCTGGTCAAGATCTGGGCTGATGCTTTGCCTTCCACGGGTTTGAAATTTTATCTACTTGTCGAAGACCCGTGAAGAATCATTTGTGCATTTTATTTCATACATGATCATGGAAACTCCGACAAGGGCGGAGAATTACATACAATAGATTATAACATAAATTCAAAATCGTGTAATGAAATTTCTTGTGATATTTCTTTCTTGCATCAATATGCGCAAGCATATTTATTAACCAGCTAAACCATACACTTATGAAAACCATTATTTTCGCATTCTTTTTATTTGCGGGCATTGCCGGTGCACAAGCACAAACAAATAATAACACAGGTACTGCACCAAACCAGAGTACTTCGCCATCCGTTGCGCCGGAAAACACCGGCACGCCTGATAATAGAGGCACAGCCAATGATGGCGTGATTAAAAACGATCCACAAAATAAAGTAGACACCAGCGCTTACAACAAGAACCCGGTTACGAACCCGGAATACAAGACTGATCCGAGGAATGAAAATGAATCGCCAAACAAACCAAATCCAAGCGGTAAGACAACAACGCCAAACAATAAAAAAACTACGCCGGGTAACTCTACGAACAGGCAGTGAGGAGTAAGAGACGGTAATTGTTTTACATTATCCTTGTCTGAATCAGGATTTTCAGGATTGAAGGACAAAAAGGATTGTTGTATCAATAATCCTTCATCCGTTAATCCAATGAATCCTGATTCAGACAATTCATACCAATCATTTAATCAGATAAATCATAGTTCAGACAATTCCCCGCCCTTGTCGGAGTTCCCAAGGTACAAATCATGTTTTAAAGATTAATATTATTTCCTTGGGTCTCCGACAAGCCGCTGCTTTATCTACTTGTCGGAGACCCAGGAAGAATCATTTGTGCGTTTTATTTCATACATGGTCCTGGGAACTCCGACAAGGGCGGGAATCATTTAATCAGATATAAAGGTGATTTTTTAGCATATGTTTATAGCAATTCAACTGCATTTTGATGAACTTGCAGCTCCACAATCCAGTGCAGATAATGCCGGTAAGCCATGGGAAGGCTGATTTTTTCATTAAACAATATCCCTACGAATTATTTTAAAGAGTTGCTGAGGCGGAACATAGGCGGAAGGTACACGGAAAGTACCCGGAACATAGGCGGAATATATCAGACTTTGCCTAGACTTTGGGTAGGAGAAGATATGGAGGAGCTCACAAGGATCGTACGTTGAAATCTTATTATGTATGGATTACTTACTTTTGGTCTGTACAAGCAAGCGGAGATAACGATTGCAAATCCTTTATATCTGGCTTCGGTTCGCCGCGGCGAATGCAAATTCCGAAGTGCTGGGCTGTTGCTGGTTGTTGGCCGCTGGCACAACAACGGGTTGAGCGGTGAGGGAGGTGAGAATGGTGAACGCCAACATGGGTTAAGGGAATCAATGCGGACGGTATTTTACTACTAGTTCCGTTTTCATCATCTTACAGGATTTGATACCCTTTGAAGAGAATTCTATTATTACAACTCTTTTAACAGGTACAGCTTTACCTTGATTCTCTCCCGGCTTCCACAATGGAGATTTTGAAACAACATCTATCGCAGCCTGGTCAAGTAGTACATTTAAACCTTTTTTGTAAAATATATTTGTATTAGAAACTGTTCCATCATTTTCAATGATAAACTCAACGTAAATGTTACCTTTTGTTTTTTCTGCAGCAGATGGATAAACAAAATTCTGTTTAACATAGCTGCAGAAACCTTCGTCGCCTCCATCAGTAAATTCGGGCATGGTTATGACAAAAGTGAAAATCGATCTGTTGGAAGGGCTTCTGTTTGGTTTATTGCCGTTAGATAGTGAGTCGGTCTGCGCATTACTTTGAAAGCAAAGGAGCAGCAGAATACTTATAAAAGCTATGCGCTTGGTTTTTATTTTCATCATCATACCAATCATTTAATCAGATAAATCACAGTTCAGACAGTTTTGATTATTCAACGGATTGCAAATCCTTTATATCTGGCTTCGGAATTGCAAATTCCGAAGAGCTGTTGAATCTTCGCCTGGCCTCAAATGAACCCGTTGTTGTGCCATTCGGCCAACAACCCGGTGCTCTATGGCGTTACCATTTTTTATCATTTTGTCTGAACCAGTATTTAGGATTAAAGATAAAAAGGGTTGTTGTATGAATAATCCTTTCATTCGCTAATCCAACAATTAGCCGCGGCGGACTAATTCAGACAGTTGCTGGTTGTTGGCCGAATGGCACAACAACAGGGTGAGCGGTGGATAGGTGAGAGTGGTGAACGCCAACATGGGTGAAAAAGGACTCGTGCCAGATGTAATTGCAAATTCCGAAGAGTTGGTTCTGACAATTAATTATCTTTTTTCGAAAATGTAGTTTGTAATTATATTCCCATCAGCTCCTCCGCTATTGGATGAAACCAGCATGTATCCTTTACTTTTAATTTCATTTAAGGTTGAAACAATCTTCAATGCATTCTCATCTCCGTTCTTTTTTAATAAATCTAAAGGGATAGTTTTAGATATTTCTGCCCCATCGAAAACTGTCAGTTTTGCACTATATAATGCATTTACGGTTTCAAATGTTCTGACAACAATTATATTACTTTCATTTGTTGATGATTTAAATGACATTAATGCAACAGTGCAAATGGTTAAGAATTAAAGATGCGGCACTTAATACAACTGTTTTTTTCATAATAGAATTTTTAGATGGTTGGGAAAATATACTTAACAAAGCTATTGATTACAGATAAAAACGCAAAAAAGGATTGAAGCAGCAATTCGTTTCATTCACGAATTCAAAAATCCTAATTCAGACAGTTGCTGGCCGTTGGCACAACAACGGGTTGATTGGGTGGATAGGTGAGAGTGGTGAACGTCAACATTTATCCGGCTTCGGAATTGCAAATCCGAAGAGCTGAATGACATCTGAATATACTTGTTCTTTCTCCCATGAATTGGGGATAATAGGAATATGCATAAGCTTTCTTTCATCATTAAAAATATGTTCAAGATTTGTTTGGCAGGATAAGCAAATGCTTGTTGTTAATGATAGCGAAAATAACTTCATAGAAAAATTAAATGATTTTTAGTATACAAGACTATATTTTAACAGAAATGTTGATGCTTGTACAGAAGATAATATTACAATCCTTTTTGTCCTTAAATCCTGAAAATCCTGATCCAAAAACAAACCCCGGCTCTTTCAAGCCAGGGTTCATATTCATTATATCATACGTTGTTCCTAAGAAACTATCCGCTGCAGCTCTCGCAGCCTTCCGGATTGTCTAACGAACAAGCCATGTCCTGTGCTTTCTTTTCTGCGTCTGTAACAGCAGCAGTTGTGTCGCCGTGTACTTCTGCCTGTTTCTCTACTGTGAACTGGATTGCGTTTGCAGCAGCTTTCGTTCTTAAGTAGTACATACCAGTTTTCAAACCTTTTTTCCATGCGTAGAAGTGCATAGAAGTAAGTTTACCAAAGTTCACTTCAGACATGAAGATGTTTAAGCTTTGGCTCTGGCAGATATACGCACCGCGGTCTGCAGACATGTCAACCAATGTTTTACCTTTGATCTCCCATGCAGTTTTGTACAGGTCTTTAATATTCTGCGGAATGTTGTTGATGTTTTGTACAGAACCGTTCTGTTCGATCAGTTTGTTTTTCATCTTATCATCCCAAAGATTCAATTTGATCAAATCTTTTAACAAGTGCTTGTTCACAACAACAAACTCACCTGATAACACACGGCGTGTGTAGATGTTTGAAGTATATGGTTCGAAGCATTCGTTGTTACCAAGGATCTGAGAAGTAGAAGCTGTCGGCATAGGAGCAACCAATAAAGAGTTGCGTACACCGTGTTTCTTCACTTCGCGTTTCAACGCTTCCCAGTCATAACGGCCAGATGAAGGTGTTACACCCCACATATCAAACTGGAAGATTCCTTTTGATACCGGAGAACCTTTGAATGTTTCGTATGCACCTTGTGTCACAGCAAGATCTTTAGAAGCCGTCATGGCTGCATAATAGATCGTTTCGTGAATATCAATGTTCAGTTGTTTTGCTTCATCAGATTCGAATGGCATACGAAGTAAGATGAATGCATCTGCAAGACCCTGTACACCCAAACCGATCGGACGGTGACGTTTGTTAGAACGCTCCGCTTCCGGTACCGGATAGTAGTTTACATCGATGATCTTGTTCAGGTTCTTCGTAGCAACATACGTTACATCATATAAACGCTGGTGATCGAATTTGCCATTGATCACAAACTTTGGCAATGCGATAGAAGCAAGGTTACAAACCGCAACTTCTTCAGGAGATGTATATTCTAAGATTTCAGTACACAAGTTCGAAGACTTGATGGTACCTAAATTTTTCTGGTTTGATTTACGGTTAGCTGAATCTTTGTATAACATGTACGGAGTACCTGTTTCTACCTGTGCTTCAAGAATAGCGAACCATAGTTCCTGTGCCTTGATTGTTTTACGTGCACGACCTTCTTTTTCGTATTTCTCATACAAAGCTTCGAAGTCTTTACCGTAACATTCTGCAAGACCTGGTGCTTCATGCGGACAGAACAATGACCAATCGCCGTTGTCTTCTACACGCTGCATGAATAAGTCAGAGATCCACATCGCATAGAACAAATCACGCGCGCGTAATTCTTCTTTACCGTGGTTCTTTCTTAAGTCAAGGAATTCGATTACATCTGCATGCCATGGCTCCAGGTAGATTGCGAAAGCGCCTTTACGCTTACCACCGCCCTGGTCTACATAACGTGCTGTATCGTTGAATACGCGTAACATCGGGATGATACCGTTAGAAGTACCGTTAGTACCTTTAATGTAAGAACCAGTAGCGCGGATATTGTGAATGCTAAGACCGATCCCGCCCGCAGACTGAGAGATCTTTGCACATTGCTTCAATGTTTCGTAGATACCGTCAATAGAGTCATCCTGCGTTGTTAATAGGAAGCAAGAAGATAATTGAGGTTTTGGTGTACCTGAGTTGAATAAGGTAGGAGTAGCATGTGTGAACCAACGTTCAGACATCAGGTTGTATGTTTCGATCGCTGCATCGATATCACCTGCGTGAATACCGCATGATACGCGCATCAGCATGTGCTGCGGACGCTCAACGATCTTGCCGTCTACTTTCAACAGGTATGATTTCTCCAATGTTTTAAAACCGAAGTAATCATAACCGTAGTCGCGGTCATAGATAATAGCAGAGTCAAGGATCGCTGCATTCTTACGGATGAACTCATACACTTCGTTCGAGATCATAGACGCGTTTTCACCGGTCTTGGAATCTACATACGTGTACAAGCGCTTCATCGTGTTTGCAAACGACTTACTTGTTTTCTTATGTAAGTTAGATACAGCGATACGGGCAGCCAGTGTAGCGTAGTCCGGGTGAGTAGTAGTCATAGACGCAGCAGTTTCTGCGGCTAAGTGATCCAGTTCCTCAGTTGTTACACCGTCATATAACCCATCAATCACGCGTTTCGCAACGGCTGTAGGGTCTACGTAGTTCATGTCCAGCCCGTAGCAAAGTCTTTCGATGCGGGATGTGATTTTGTCAAATTTTACAGACTCCCGTCTGCCGTCTCGTTTAAGTACTAACATAAGCAAAAAGCTAAAAAGGATTTTTTAATGTTATCTTATAATTAAATATAATGAATTTTACTGTTAAAAGTCTTCGTCAAGACTGAATTTTTGCGAATCTTTTTCTGCCATCACACCAGACTTCTGATATTCGGAAACTCTCTTCTCGAAGAAGTTCGTTTTCCCCTGTAGTGAAATCATTTCCATGAAGTCAAATGGGTTCGTTGCATTGAAGTGTTTCGGGACACCCAGGGCAACCAATAAGCGGTCGGCAACGAATTCAATGTACTGAGCCATTAAGCGTGCGTTCATTCCGATCAAGTCTACCGGAAGTGAGTCTGTCACGAATTCTTTTTCGATCTCAACGGCTTCTAAGATGATCTGAAGCACACGTTCTACCGGAAGCTTGTTGTTGATATACTTTGTATATAGTAAGCAAGCAAAATCGCAGTGCAGACCTTCGTCTCTTGAGATCAACTCGTTCGAGAAGCTTAAGCCCGGCATTAAACCGCGTTTTTTCAACCAGAATACAGAACAGAACGAACCGGAGAAGAAAATACCTTCCACGGCAGCGAATGCGATGATATTTTCAATGAAAGAACCATTGTCAATGAAGCGAAGTGCCCAATCGGCCTTTTTCTTCACACATGGCACCGTATCAATCGCATTGAACAAACGGTCTTTTTCTTTCGGATCTTTAATATATGTATCAATTAACAGCGAATAGGTCTCAGAATGGATGTTTTCCATCATGATCTGGAATCCGTAGAAACATTTTGCTTCCGGGATCTGCACCTTTTCAAGGAAGTTAACCGCCAGGTTTTCGTTTACGATACCATCGCTGGCAGCGAAAAACGCTAAAACGTGCGAAATAAAGTGACGCTCACCATCATTCAGGTTTGCCCAGTCAATCAGATCCTGAGAAAGGTCAATTTCTTCAGCAGTCCAGAAGCTGGCTTCTTCCTGCTTATACATTGCCCAGATATCATCGTGCTTAATCGGGAACAAAACAAACCTGTTCTTGTTCTCTTTTAATAATGGCTCTTCTAATAGACTCATAATAGTAGCGTCGTTTTGCTTTATGCAGTATTAACAATTGTTAAGCGTATAAAGTTTTAGGCAGCCTTTATCACGCTGTATTATGTATGTATATATTTTGTATATCGTAATTGAATCAAACGTACGGAGTACCAGTATTTGCCGGGCTTAGAGCGCCGGATATGCTGTTTGTATATTCCGTAATGCGAACAGATCAAAAAAGAATTACTTGACTAGTGCTACAGGCACTTTACAAAAATGATAAAATCGGAAATGAAACCAAAGTCGGGTTTTCCACATTCTTACTTGTAAGAAAACACGTCAAAATTGAATAACATCTGTTAAACAGTTGGATACAAAAAAATGAATATTTGTCATGCCTTTTTTGGCTTATTTGAGGCGTTTTTAACCCTCATGAAACTTTTCCACATGATGCAACATTGAATTTATTCGTGGGAAAGGTTGGTAGTTTGGTTGCGAATCCGTACATTTGCAATCCTATTATTTAAAAAGTAAACCAATAAAATCATGTACGCAATTGTAGAAATTGGAGGCAAGCAGTACAAAGTAGAAAAAGATCACTTTATCTACGTTTACAGATTAGAAGGAGCTGAAGGCTCTGCTGTAACGTTCGATAACGTTCTTTTACTCGCCGACAATAGCAGCTATCAGGTAGGAGCACCAAGCGTAGCAGGCGCTAAAGTATCCGGTAAAATCCTTGAGCATTTGAAAGACGATAAAGTTACGGCTTTCAAAAAGAAACGTAGAAAAGGTTTCAGAAAAACTGTCGGTTTCCGTCAGTCATTAACTAAAGTTTTGATCACATCGCTTAACTAATTTTAAGCTTAATATTTAAATACCATGGCACACAAAAAAGGGGTCGGTAGTTCAAGAAACGGTCGTGAATCACATAGCAAACGTCTAGGTGTTAAATTATTCGGCGGCCAGGCAGCTCTTGCTGGTAACATTATTGTAAGACAGCGTGGTACGCAGCACCATCCGGGTGAAAATGTAGGTATCGGTAAAGATCATACATTATTCGCTTTAACAGATGGTATCGTAACATTCAAAAAAGGTCGTCAGGATCGTTCATTCGTTTCTGTTCTTCCGGTAGCTGAAGCGAAGGCTTAAGTAAGGTTTCTTACAAAAAAGCATAAAATAAGGAACTCCTGTCCACAATTATATGTGGATTGGAGTTTTTTTTGTTGGTAAAGACAAAATACAATGGAGAACAATGAATCCGGAAGTAAAATATCGCCTTATAGAAAGACTTATTCAGATTGAAGATGATGAATTATTGAATCAGGTTCAGGATATACTTGAAAGTTCTGAATTGAGTGAGAGAGAAAAAAAAGAATTGGATCAGCGAATGGAAAAATATAAGAAAGGTGAAACTAAACTTTATAATTGGGCTGAAGTAAAAGAACAAATACGAAACAGGGGGTAAATGTATCATATATTTTTTAGTGATGAGGCTCTTGTGGATATCAGGAAAGTTTCATCTGGTACGAAAATCAAAAAGCGGGTTTAGGGGATGAATTTTTAGAATCTATTTACAATAGTACAGAAAAGATTTTAGCTAATCCGCACTTATATCAATTGCGATATAAAGATTTCAGAATGAAAATTGTTTCAAGATTTCCTTATAGAATTTTCTTTATAGTCAAGGAGCATGACATTATTGTGCACGCAGTATTAAGGATGACTAGAAGACATCCCCAATCTGGACAATAATAAATTGAATGCTATATAAAGCTGCTTGATAACTGGAATAATGGTATATTCAGTTATGAAAAAAGCAGTTATAAGTCTTGTGGTTTATATGATGCTGGCAATAGCCACGAGCGCCTCAACTTTTTATGTTAATCCTTTAAACGGTGGTTCCGATAGTAATACAGGTTTATCTGGTTCTCCCTGGGCAACGATTCAGAAAGCAGCTTCCACTGCACAGCCAGGCGATACAGTTTATGTTGCTGCAGGAACATATGCAGAAAAAGTTAACTTCAATCATTCCGGCACGGCAGGCGCGCCAATCACTTTTATTGGTGTCGGTACTGTAACGGTTGAAGCACCGGCAAACACAACCGTATGGACTGGTACGTTTACGATCCATACCAAAAGATACATCCGTATTCAAAACTTCTCTATTCGGAATGCTTATTGGTTCGGCATTTATGTTGAAGCATCGGATCATATTTACCTGGATAATAATTCAACCTATAACACGGGAGCATCAGGTATTAGTGTCTGGCATTCATTATATGTATATGCTTCTTACAACACCGTGCGCAAAGCCTGTTATCAAAGCCTTTCAACGGGTTCGCAGGAATGCATTACGTTTTCAGGTGTTTCAAATTTTGAAATAGGTCACAACGAAGTATACGAGAGCGGCGGTTCAACCAATGGTGGCGAAGGGATTGATACGAAAGAAGATTGCTCTTTCGGAAAAGTATATCATAATCACGTACATGATCTGGATCGACTAGGTATTTATGTGGACTCCTGGGATAAGACACTACACGACATAGAAATTTACAACAACCGTGTATACAACTGTGGCGACGGTATCGTGCTTTCTTCCGAAAGCGGTGGTACCGTTACTAATGTGAATGTATATAACAACCTTACCTACAACAACGATAATTTCGGCATTGTTATATCGGATTATGATCAGGATGGTCCGCGCAAAAATATCAATATCGTCAATAATGTTGTTTACAACAATGGCTTTAGTGATAACAATACCGCCTGGGGCGGAGGAATCATGGTGTATACAAGTAACATTTACAATATTGCCATCTTCAATAATATTGTTGCATCCAACGATGCCATGCAGATCTCAAACAAGTCGGAAATTATTGCTGTAACCATAAACAATAATCTGATTGATGGCTACAAAGGATTAAACTGGACCTATGAAGTGAAAGGTACGAATGCTGTTGAAGGTGATCCCTTGTTTGCGGATATAGATGGCGTAAATAATATCCAAGGGGATGCAGATGACAATCTGCATGTAAGCTTCGATAGCCCTGCCATTGATAAAGGTGCCAATACCAATGCTCCGGCATTTGATTTTGATAATTATGTACGACCAGCGGGGAATGCTGTAGATATAGGTGCTTACGAAGCCAACAGTGTATTGTCGAATAGGTCGGTTGCGGCAGAAGAGCTGATTCAGGTATATCCCAATCCGTCTAATGATGGGAGTTTTAGCGTGAAACCTCTGATCCGTATTGAACGGATTGAAATTTTTGATACAACAGGCGCGCTCATTCAAACTTTTGATGAATGTTCCGGAACAATCATCAAAGTGACAGTAATAAACTCTGGTCTGTATATAATACGCATGTATTCCGGGGATATGTGTTGGATACATAAAATTATTTATTTGAATTAAAATTCAATTTTTTTAATTTTCCGCCTCGTTTTAATTATATTGTCTTATATTTTTTAAAATATTTATATTTTGGTTTATTTGCATCCCCTATATGCTTTATAA
>JAGKWN010000026.1 GCA_021151805.1 Cytophagaceae bacterium
TTATAACCGGAGGAACGAAAGGAATTGGCAAAGCTTTGGTGTGGAAATTCGCTTCCCATGGTTTTGATATTATTACCTGTGCCCGGAATGGACAAGATCTGGAGCATTTGAAAAGTGCAATTTTAACAGCCTACCCGGGAACCCAAATGCATACCTGTGTGGCAGATTTGTCAAAGTCATCGGGCAGGGTAGAGGTGATCAAATTGGTGAAGGCTGTGGGCCGTCCGGTGGAGATTCTTATTAATAATGCCGGACTTTTTGTGCAGGGGAAAATCCATAGTGAACCCGAAGGAGTTTTGGAAAATCAGATCCAGACCAACCTGATGAGCGCGTATGAAATTACCCGCGGAGTGGTTGGAAGGATGATGGAAAAAAAGAGGGGAAGCATTTTTAATATCTGTTCGATTGCGAGCATCATGGCTTATGAAAATGGAGGCTCTTATACGATTTCCAAATTTGCACTTTTAGGCATGACAAAAGTTCTGCGTGAAGAAATGAAACCATATAACATCCGGGTAACTGCTGTCTTGCCAGGAGCAACTTTGACCGCCTCCTGGGATGGGGTAGACTTACCTGAGGAGCGGTTCATCAAAGCTGAAGATGTAGCCGATTCAATATTTAGTATCTATAATTTGTCGGATCATACTGTTGTAGAAGAGATCCTGCTACGCCCTCAACTAGGTGATCTGTAAATTGCCCCTCTGGTAAAATTTATATATTAAACTACTTTCATTAAAGTGTTTCAAGGAGCCCGGATCGATGATTTGGGCTCTTTTTTTGCTTCAAATCAATAAATATTTTTATTAAAGTTTTAGTTTACTTTTGTTAAATATATAATCTGATTAATAATAATATAAATGTATAAATTTAGATTAGTCTAAAAAATAATAAGCGTCGGTAAATGGAATAATTTTCCCCAAAAATGAGGGGAATTCAGTAAAAAAGTTATCTTTCCTGATATATAACAAAATCAAGAGATGTCTGCAAACGAACTTTCTTCAATAAACACAAAATACTGTCCGAGTCTTACCCAATATGTGCGCCGAAAATCGAGTGTAGTGACCATTGGGAATGTTCCGATGGGAGGAGATTATCCGATCCGTTTACAATCGATGACAACGGTTGATACGATGGATACCATGGGTAGTGTGGAGCAAATTATTCGTATGGTCGAGGCCGGTTGTGAGTATGTCAGAATTACTGCTCCGAGCATGAAGGAAGCCCAGAATTTGGAAAATATCAAGAAAGAGCTTTTGAAGCGTGGGTACTCCGTTCCCTTGGTTGCCGACATACATTTTACCCCGAATGCAGCTGAGTTGGCGGCAAAAATTGTCGAAAAAGTACGGATCAACCCGGGCAATTATGCCGATAAAAAGAAGTTTGAAGTTATCGAATATACAGACGAATCATATCAGGAAGAGCTGGAACGCATCCGTGAAAAGTTTATTCCGCTGGTAAAAATCTGTAAAGAATACGGAACGGCGATGCGGATAGGAACCAATCATGGGTCCCTTTCCGATCGTATTTTATCCCGTTACGGAGATACGCCATTAGGTATGGTGGAGTCGGCACTGGAGTTTTTACGTATTTGTGAAGACTTGGAATATTACAATATTGTAATTTCCATGAAAGCCAGCAATACACAGGTTATGGTACAGGCTTATCGCCTTCTTGTTCAGAAATTGGAGGAAGAAGGGCTGCGTCCTTACCCCCTTCACCTGGGGGTAACCGAAGCCGGAGAAGCAGAAGACGGACGGATAAAATCTGCCGTTGGAATCGGAACATTGTTGGAAGATGGATTGGGTGATACCGTTCGGGTGTCCTTAACCGAAGCGCCGGAATTTGAAATTCCGGTGGCTGCAAAATTGGTGGATCGTTATGCCAACCGGAAAAATCATACCCCGATCCCGTTTGTAGAAAAAAATCCGATCAACCCATATTCCTATAAAAGGAGAAGTACAAATGATGTTCATACCATCGGGGGCGCAAATGTCCCCCGGGTGATTGCCGACCTGAGTCATGTGGAATCTTTGGAAATGAAAGATCTGAAATCGATCGGCCATTTTTATTTACCTGCATTGGATAAATGGAGCATGAATGACCTGGGTGCAGATTTTGTATACACTGGTCACCAGAAAGCTTCTTTCATGTTGCCGAATGGTTTACGGGAGATTGTTGATGCCGATACCTGGAAGGTATTGCCGGATCAAAGGACTGTATATCCGTTGTTTGCAGCCCGCTGGTATAAAACCGATGTGGTAAAGCATCCGGAACTGAATTTTGTAGTTGCTGATATTGAGGATGTTGATGAAGCATTGCTTAGCCGTTTGGCAAATGATCCGACTGTAGTACTGGTATTGGAGTCGTTTAATGAGCATGCCATGGCTGAGTTGCGCAGAAGCTTTATTACGTTAATGAATAGAGAGATTAAAACTCCGGTGATTATTAAGCGGGCGTATGCACAGAAGAATGAGGAATCTTTGTTTTTGGCAGCTTCAACGGATATTGGCGGTTTACTCGTTGATGGGTTGGGCGATGGGGTTTTTCTGGCAACAGCAAAATCTGTTCAGCCAGATAAGGAAGCTTTGCTGAATTATCTGAAAAGTTTGAATAATTTAGGCTTTGGAATTCTTCAGGCGGCTCGTACCCGAATGACCAAGACAGAATATATTTCTTGTCCTTCATGCGGAAGAACCTTGTTCGACCTGCAGGAAACTACTGCAATGATCCGCAAGCGTACCGATCACCTGAAAGGTGTGAAGATCGGCATCATGGGTTGTATTGTAAATGGTCCGGGTGAAATGGCCGATGCCGATTATGGCTATGTAGGTGTGGGGAAAGATAAAATTGCGCTTTACCGCGGCCAAACGGTTGTGAATAAAGCTGTTTCTTCTGATAAAGCGGTAGATGAATTGATCAATATTATTAAAGAAGATGGTAAATGGCTGGAACCGGTGGTTTCTGAATTGGCATCTTAATACAGTATAATATATGAATTGGAAAGAATATTTTAATGTAAGTGAGATCATCGGGTATTTCTTCAGAAAGAAAGATCCCAATGCTTCCAGCTATATGAAGATGATGTATTGGGCAAACAGGATCGCAATTACTATGTTTTTGGTTTGCCTTTTTGTGATCATATACCGTTTATTTATCCGTTAAATTTTTAGAACAAATGAAGAAACTATTCCTTGGAGTATTGGTTTGCTGGTCGCTGCAGTCTGAAGCTACTGTTGAATTTGGCAAGGCGCCAAGTCCTGTGCTTTCAAAAAGTATCGTTTGTAAGGATACTATCCGAAATGATTTTACACCGGTTCTGCTGAACAGCGATCCTGATGCTGCAACTACCTTTGAAGGGAAATCACCTGCAGACAAAAGAACAAGACAGGAGCGAAGAAGGGAGACCATGAGAGCTGTTTCAAAAACAACCGAAGATGTATTGTTCATTCTGATCGAAGTTGCTGTTGAAGTGCTGGAAAACTGGCCTTGTTATTAATCGGTTATAATTTTCTACATTTAATTTATGACAAAATACATGCTTATGCATTATTTAAAATATACATTTCTTTGTTTGATTCTTTGCAGCTGCTTAACCAGTCAGGCACAGACTATTCCCACGCCATTCAAGTCACAGGAAAAATATGGTTATGTGGATGCCGGAACAGGTAAAGTGATTATTCAACCTATTTACGATAAAGTGACTCCTTTTTCAGAAGGAAGGGCATTGGTGTACCGTATGGGAAAAGGATATTTTATTGACCAGACAGGTGCAATAAAAATCAATCTAAAATATGATTCGGCATTGGCATTTACTGAAGGTTTATCGGCTGTAAAAGCGACAGGTGCCTGGGGGTATATGGATAAGCTGGGTTCATTAAAAATTCCGTTAAAATTTGAACAGGCCTATCCGTTTGCCGAAGGGATGGCTGTAATAAAAAAAGGCGGCAAGTATGGTTATATTGATAAGACCGGAAAAGAAATCATCCTACCTCAATTTGAAAGTGGGTTTGAATTTTCAGAAGGCATGGCTGCTGTAAAGAAAAACGGCAAGTATGGATATATTAATTCCAAAGGCGTTTTTGTTGTACAGCCCTTATATGAGAAAGCCGGTAACTATAGCAGTGGTGCTGCTGTGGTAGAACGTGATGGCAAATACGGGATTATTGATAAAAGCGGAAAAGCAATTCTGGCAATTGAGCAGGATTGGGTTTCGGTTTTTAAAGATGGTCTGGTTCGAGTACAAAAGGGGGAAATCTGGGGATTTGCGAATTCGTCCGGAGTGATGATCATTCCTGCAGATTTTGACTGGGCATCAGATTTTTCCAATGGCTATGCAAAAGTAAAGAAGAATAACCTGTACGGCTACATTGATAAAACAGGTACGGTAATTGTACCATTGGTATATCAATGGCTTGAAGATCCGGATGCTGATCTGGAAATGATGGCAATAAAAAGCGGCACCTGGGGATGTATTAACATGAAAAATGAAGTTGTTAATCCATTTACCTATAAAGTGAACCGTCCGTTCTCTGAAGGGTATGCAGTGGTAACCAAGGTAGGTAAATATGGATATATTGATACGAAAGGAAAATTAGCTATATCTTTTAATTATGAATATGCGTATGACTTCCTGAATGGTACTGCTGAAGTAGTTTTGAATGAAAAGACCCGCTTCATTGATAAAAAAGGTACTTGTGTTAAATTTTGTGAATAATAAATTTGATTATGAACCGATTAAATAAAATTGTTTTTGGTATAGGTGTAGCTGTTTTGTCTCTTGCAGCTCTTTCCGGTAATGCACAGGTTGGAAAGCACAGTAGTTTAGTAGCAGAAGATCTGAATATTATTTTAGTAAAAGATATCGAACATATTGCTGATAGCACCCATCATACCCATGCGCACGATCCGCATAAATCAAGCTATAAAATCCTGCATGTGAAATTCCTGCTGGTGAATACAGATTCCAGTATCACAACCCCAACCTACAAAGCTGTTATGATGCGTGTACTGGATCCACATGGCGTTGATATTTACGATCCTGCTACCGGCGGTGGTTTATTTCTGTTGAACGGTAAAGAAACTCCTTACACATACAAGGTAAGCACCAAATATGATGGTAAGCCCCTGCAAATTGATTTCTTATATAACCATTCAAAACATTTCAGACATGGGTTACATATTATAGAACTTTATGTTGATGGTTTGAAAATAGGAGAAGAACATTTCCTGATTAAATAAAACAATCAGTCTGTCTATAAAGAAAAAGTCACGCCGTAAGCGTGACTTTTTCTTTATAGAGGGTTATTTATGCAGATGATTTTTTAAGTTTATAGTTTGATACAGCAGATATAAACGATTGTGAAAAATAACAGAAAACATTTTCAAACATTGGATGCATTAAGGTTTTTCGCATTCTTTAAAGTGTTTCTGTTTCATATACCTATATATGGTTTTCCTGCATTGAGTTTTATAAAAGAAGGCGGTGGCACGGCTGTTACATTCTTTTTTGCTTTAAGCGGATTCTTAATTACTTATATCATTCTGGAAGAAAAAAAAGCGACCGGGACATTTCACATACAAGCATTTTATATCCGGAGAGTGTTACGGATCTGGCCCTTGTATTTTATCATGGTCTCGTTTGCCTTTATAACACCTGTTGTTTTAAACGTTCTTTCCATGACTTCCTCTGCCGATGGGTATGAACCAAACTGGCTACTTTCTGTTTCGTTCCTTGAAAATTATAAGATGATTGCTACCAATAGTTTTCCGAATGTTTCTCCATTGGGAGTGATGTGGTCGGTCTGTGTGGAAGAACATTTCTATATACTTTGGGCCTTGAGTTTATATTTCATTCCAGCGCGTGGCCTTCCCTGGTTGATTGCTTGTTCGATCATCCTCGCGAACATTTCCAGGTATGTATTTTATCTCCATGACTGGGCATTTTTAGACCTGCTTACCAATATTGATTATTTTGCTTATGGAGCAATACCTGCATGGCTCTTGATAGATAGGAAGGAGCAGGCTTCCGGATTTTTCAGCAGTCTACCTGCTGTGTTGAAAATTACTACACTAATTGCGGGTATAGGTGTGATTATTATTATCCCAAATATAAACTTTGAGTGGATGGTATTGATTGAACCAACTGTATTGGGATTGATATATCTCGTGTTGTTGGCACTTATTGTTTTCGAAGAAGAGTTATTTCACATTCCGCAAAAAAATGTCTTCAGTCGGTTGGGCGTATATACCTATGGATTTTATCTGACCCATACCATCGTGATTAATTTCTTTGTGAAGATTTTTGATAAAAAAAGTATGGCTTTCGAAAGTACGGCTATTGCAGTGTTGTTTATTGCCGCTTGTTTACTCGGAACCACCATTGCAGGTATAGTTACATATTATTGTATTGAGAAGCCTTTTCTCAAACTCAAGAAACGGTTCAACTAACAGGCAGCTATTTCTTTTTTGTTGGAGCAGGCGCGGATTTGATCTTGTCCGGGTTTTCTTTCAGGAATGCTTCCCAGCCGCCTTTACTTTTTTTAACGGCTCCTTGCTGGAAATAATGACACACGGCAACGCCTAAGGCATCAGTCGCATCGAGCAGTTTAGGGATTTCCTGGAAAGAAAGTAGTTTTGAAAGCATGGATGCAACCTGTTCTTTGGATGCATTTCCGTTGCCGGTAACAGATTGTTTCACCTTTTTGGGGGCATATTCAAAAATAGGTACCTGCTGGGAGATCGCCGCTGCAATAGCTACACCCTGTGCTCTTCCCAGCTTTAGCATTGACTGCACATTTTCGCCAAAGAAGGGAGCTTCAATAGCCATTTCGTCGGGGTGGTACTCCTGAATTAAAGTCGTTATCCTCTCAAAGATTTTACTTAACTTTATTGCATGGTCGGCGTATTTACTCAAATGAATGACGCCAAATTGAATTAAGGTCAACTGATTTCCTTTAATTGCAATCAGGCCGTAACCCATTACATTCGTTCCCGGGTCAATACCAAGAACGATTCGATCGATGAGCGGAGGAGTACTTTTATTGACCATATTCGTACATGCAAGTTAGCGAACCTTTTGTGAAAAAAATCACCCAGTCTACTTTCTTTTCAATAGGAATAAAAATAACTGTATTCGTTATCTCATGCATTTTAATTGTTTCAATTCTTTTTAAAAAAGAACAGTTAGCTTCCACAATTCTTGAAGCATTTTTAACTTCCGAAGGATTACTATTGTTCTTTGTCATGTGCATTGGTATGCTTTTAAATCTTTCTGTTGAAGCATTTAAATGGCTGCGTCTATTACGTTCCACAACAGCAATTCCTTTTACTACTGCGTTGATGGCTGTCTTTAGCGGCATTGCAGCTGGTCTCATCACACCGCATGGTATTGGCGATTATATTGGCCGTGTACTTTTTATTGATACTACCAAACGTTTGGAAAGCATCGGCTCAGTATTGTTTTCACGAATTGCACAGTTGTGTGTAACCTGCATAACTGGAATCGGAGCGGTGGTGTATTATTATTTCTTCATTAATACAGATCATCGTTTGTGGATTGCATTTGCCATTGCCGGATTAACCTTAGCGCTCATTTATCTTGCCTGGCAGTACAGAGCAACATGGTTGGATAAAATGAAACGGTTACCCTTATTAAAGCTTATTGAAAAATGGTTTGATGCGTTGCGCTATTATTCAAATACGTTATTCCTTGAAACCCTTTGTTTATCGGGCTTGCGCTACATCATTTTCCTTACACAGTTTGTCGTCTTATTGCTGTTTTTTAAAGTGGATCTGCCGCTGGAAATTTTATATATCGGTGGAATTTTTACATTCTTTGTAAAATCCATTATTCCTACTTATCTGGATTTGGGCGTACGTGAACTGGCCGCTGTTTTCTTTTTCTCGAATTACCAGAGTGCAGAAGAACAGGTAATATTGGCAAGCCTAAGCTTATGGCTGTTTAACCTGGCGATCCCATCTTTTATTGGATTGTTTTGTATGTTTAAAATAGAATATACAAAAGCCAAATAACATGGAAATCTATCTGTCTATATGTGCGCTGTTGTATAGTATTTTCGGGATACTGCTATTTGTTGGCTGGCAGAAAATAAAAAAATATCCGGCAGATTCTGCTGAAGCATTTACAACGGAAGTCGCCATAATTATACCAATACGGAACGAAGAGAAATCCCTTGCTTTGCTGTTGGAGGATCTGTGTGCGCAAACGTATCCACGTGCAAACATGCGGGTTTACCTGGCAGACGACGGATCCACGGATGCAACACCGGTTATCCTTACAGATTGGATCGCGCGCTATCCAACACTATTCAAACGGGTAACATTAAATCCTGCCTATGCAGACTGGCGGGGCAAGAAGCGATGGATCGCCTCCGCTATTGCTGCCGGTTCCGAATCCTTTATTTTAACGACCGATGCCGATTGCCGAATTGGTCCGGATTGGGTGAAAACCATGGTGTACACCTGGCTGGAATCAGGCGCAGGCTTTGTATCCGGACCTGTACGGATGCAGGGAGAACCATCATTCTGGAACCGGATTCAGGCAATGGAATTTTCAAGCCTAGTGGGTAGTGGGGCAAGTGCAATCGGTCTGCAACATCCATTAATGTGCAACGGTGCCAATGTTGGTTACAGCAGGGAAGCATACCTTGCTGTAAAAGGCTTTAATGGAAACTCTGCCATTGCCAGCGGCGACGATGAGTTTCTGATGCATAAGATCGCAGCAGAAATCTCACCAAAAGCAGTTGTCTTTTGTAAAGAATCCGCAGCGATTGTAACGACAGCACCGGCACCGGATTGGACAACATTTTATCAGCAACGCAAACGGTGGGCGGGAAAATGGGGGCAGTACAAACTTCGGTATGTGCAATGGATCGCCGTGTGGATATTTATATTCCATCTGACCCTGATTGTTGTCTTATTTTTATCTATGTTTTTGATTATGAGCTGGAAATGGTTGGTTTTTCTATGGGGAATAAAGGCCGTTATAGATTACTTCTATCTAAAGTCTGTCGCCGGATTCTTGTCAATAGACTTTAAAAACAGTACATTTATAAACGCTGTTGTGCTGTATCCATTTTATGCAGTTGGTTTTGGAATTGCATCACGTTTGGGTAGCTATACATGGAAAGAACGAATTGAAAAGCTTTCATGACGGATATAGAATTTGATTTACTGGATCAGCTGTATTTTGTTCAAACCTTTGCCGAGCTTGGCAGGGAATTGCAGCTACCAGAACAGGAGTTAACAGATTTACTCCTTTCAATGGTGGAGAAAGAGTGGGTAAAAGTCATGGATAAACAAACCGACGAAGAAATCGTAGATAAGGATACATGGATAAAAAACAGTTCTGCTTTCTTTTATCTAGCCACTAAAAAAGGTTTGCTGGCACACAATACGTTATAATATTTGATTAAAAACCGTGGAAAGTAAAGACGTACACTCACCCTCATTTTATATTAAAAAACGCTTGTTCGGCAACAAACCTGCAATGTTTGGTTTGGGGTTGATTATTCTTGCACATATCATTGCTATTCTCGGTTATTCGATCATGCCAGATAATACGCCGAATGCCGATGATGGTGCCAACCTGATCAAAAAGCAACCACCGGGTTTTAAAACCCAACTGATCAAAAAGCATAAAAGCATAGATGTTGAAGAGGTGAATTTTTTTACCATGATGTTCAACGGTAGAGAAAGTGCTTACACGATTGAACCGGTAGATACTTTTTATCTGAAAGGGGATTCGATTTATTATAAAGAATTTAATGAGCGCCTTTGGGAGTCAGGATTGACCTTGAGTTACATAGATGCGTTCTACAGCGGAACTTCAAAGAAATTATTTAAAGATTCAGCAGCTGTATACAAAATCACGGCTGATTCTGCTTATTATGTTGACACGAAAGAAAATATTCATGCCTTTTCCAAGAAAGATCTGAATGCGTATTTCATGGCAAACAATGTTGAAACCAGAAGCTACATGCTGGGTACCGATAAGCGGGGCAGGGATATCTTAAGCCGTTTACTGTTTGGTACACGTATTTCATTATCCATCGGTTTTATTTCAGTAATCATTTCCTTGTTTGTAGGTATCACCTTTGGTGCGATCGGTGGTTTCTTTGGCGGTGTTGTTGATCGTGCGCTGATGTGGTTCCTGACTGTTACCTGGTCTATACCGGGTATCATGCTTGTAATCGCGATCAGTCTTGCCTTGCAGAGCAAAGGGATCTGGGTAGCATTCGTTGCCGTAGGTCTTACGATGTGGGTTGAAGTAGCACGGGTTGTACGCGGACAAATATTATCCATCAAAGAGAAGCAGTTTGTAGAAGCCGCGCGTGCGCTGGGTATCGGCAGCTGGCGAATCATATTTGTACATATTCTGCCGAACATTGTTGGTCCGATGATTGTAATTGCAACATCGAATTTTGCCTCAGCGATCCTGATTGAATCGGGTTTAAGTTTCTTAGGTTTAGGTGTACAGCAGCCAATGCCTTCCTGGGGTATGATGGTAAGCGAAGGCTATAAATCGAATTGGAGTGACGGTGGTTGGTATCTGGTATTCTTCCCGAGCATATGTATCAGCATGCTGGTACTTGCATTTAATTTGTTTGGAAACGGATTGAGAGACGCGTATGATCCGCAAACAGCAACGAAATGGTAGAAAAGACAATATCTGTTAACCCGCATGATTTGCTGGTAAAGGATCTTAAATTAAGTTCTTTGCTGGAAATTACGCAGGCGATCAATGCGAACTTACCGGAAACATCTTTATATAAAATTTTTCAATTTACTCTTTTAGCAAACCTGAGTGTTGTTAAACTGGCTTTGTTTGTAAAGGATGATGTGTGGGCGTGTAAGGCGAATGTTGGCACCACGCTCAATTACTATACACAGCAGCTGCCTGCAGAATTGCAGGAAATAAAATCAGGCACAACCCTTCAGATTGAACCCGGCAAACCCTTTTCAGACTTTGATCTGGTATTGCCGATCATCCATAAGAACAGCGTTCTTGCATATGTCTTCTTACAAAAGAAAACAGAGAAGGGCGAAATTGATCAGAACTTTATTCAAACCTTCACTAATATTATTCTTGTTGCGATAGAGAATAAAAAGTTTGCGCGCAGGGAACTGGCGCAGGAAGCGTTGAGGAAAGAGATGCAGATCGCCAGAGAAGTACAGAGTCATCTTTTCCCGAAAGATCTACCTGCTACGGGCAATCTGTCTTTAAAAGCATTCTACCTGCCCCACCAGACTATCGGTGGCGACTACTACGATTACATAGACATGGATGAAGACCGCTCGCTGATCTGCATTGCAGATGTGAGTGGCAAGGGCGTACCTGCTGCCATCCTGATGTCTAATGTACAGGCCGCTTTGCGTACCATGGTGCGTTATACAACAAATCTGAAGAAGATTGTAAATGAGTTGAACGAACTGATCCTGTTGCATACAAAAGGAAACCGTTTTGTGACCATGTTTATCGGAATCATTGATTTTACACGGAAAGAACTAAACTACATCAATGCCGGCCACAACTCCATACCATTGGTGCAGGAGGCGGGTGTAGAAATGCTGGAGAAGGGAAGTACAATCCTGGGTATGTTTGATGCGCTTCCATTTATAGAAGTAACTACGGTTGCTCTTCAAAAAAACAATCACTTATTTTTATATACCGATGGTTTATCTGAATGCATGAATGAAGCAGATGATGAATTCGGTATTGAAAGGATTTTACCATTGGTTCAATTGAATGCCGCCGCCGATCAAACCGCAATGATTGAAAAGGTTATTCAGGAAACCGTGAATTTTAAAGGCGCCCGTGCCTATAACGATGATATTACGCTGTTGAGCTGTAGTATACAGTTTTAAGCTGTCTGTTGTTTTTCGTTCTCAAGCGAGATCTTGAAAAACGCCTTGATCAACAATACCAGAAATGTTAATGCCAGTGTGGCAAACACAGAAACCAGCACAATGATGGAGCGCTGAGGTTTTGCTTTCTTGGCAATTGCTTCTGCCGGCTGAATGATGTTGATGGAGCTGAAATCACTTTTGATCAGTTCCAGACTTTTACGTGCCGCTTTCAGATCGCTCATCGCCGAAACCATTTCCATGGAGAAAATATCAGAGCGATTCTTCGCAGTTTTTAATTCAACTTTATCGAAAGCCTGTTGTAAAGAATCTATATCCTGATATTTGGAAGCAACTATCTGCTCGTATGATTCGAAAATTTTTCTGTTTACTTCAATCAATGGTCGTTTGTTTAACTCATCCACTTTAGCAACAATATCATTTACCATCATGGCTGCTGTATCCGGGTCTGCATCAAACACACTGATTTCAATAGCACTGAAAGAGTTTTCTGATACGGTCATATTGGAAGCCAGCTTCTCACGCACTTTCACACCTGCAATCGGATCTTTCGTGTCAATCTTGTATCGTGAAAGCAGGTTGTATTTTTCGACAATTGCATTCTGCACTTCTCTTGATTCGGCCAGCGCCATGATGCGGTCTCCGTCAAACGTAGTACCATAAGGCGTTGCAGCCTTATCCACGTTTCTCGGGTCAATAGCTTCCGGGTTAAAAGGATAGAGAATACAAGTAGATTTATAATAGACTGGCAGTAACAGCGAGATGATCACACTTGCAACCAGGGCAACACTTCCTGTAATGATAAACAGTTTTATGTTTTTGGTTACCAAACCAATAATATCAATGATTGTAAGGTCGCGTTTCATAATGGGTTATTCTGATCGGTAAATCTAGTTAAATATTTTTTTAGTATGGGATTCCCGGATGTTTATATCCAGAGAAACCAGTGCAGCCAGCATTGCATAAAATACAAAGCTTATTTTTGAAGTATCCAGGAAGTTGTTGAAAAAACTATGTACGATATAGGTGGTAAGGCTCATGCCCAGGCCCATGATCACATAATATTCATAAGATTTTGAAGACAGTTGTTTCAGATTTTTTAACATGAACCAAATGGAACTGAATACCAACAACGTAAAAGTGAGGCCTGCAAGTATACCGTTTTCGGATGTCATCAGTAAATATTCTGAATGGGTTGTTCCGCCTGTACCGGATAAATATCGGGCTTGAGGATTCCGGATGCTGATTGAAGTCATTTCACTTTCTTTCTGGTAAGCAAAATACTGGTGTTGGTAGGTGCCATAGCCAAAACCCAGAAATGGTTTTTCTTCGATCATACGGAAGGCTGAATTCCAGCGGTTGATTCGCTCCAGGTTGGATACGTCGTTGCTTACGTTCACCATGGATTTCAATTGCTTTTCAACATCCGTCTTTTTTGTTTTTGATTCGGTCTGGTTGCGTCGCAGCGACATAAGGATCTTGTCCTGCTGTGAGAACAGAATAAGGCTTGCCAGCAGTAGCATGGAACAGATGATGGTCCAGTGCAGCCGGAGTTTAATGATCACATACAGTGCATAGGCCACGATGATACTCAGAAGTGCTGCACGGCTGTAGGACAGGATCAGGGCAGATATACAAAGCAGAAAAGCAAATGTATAAAATAAGAATTTCAAGGTATTCCGTTGTGCATACCAGGTCATGCGGATAAAGGCCAGCGGAATCATAAGCGCAGCCATGGCAGAATAGATGGTATGATCGGTGTAGAACGGGGATGGGATATCAGCGGCATACATCCGGCTGAAACTGTACTGTGCATGTTCAAAGAAATGTATGAAGCAAAGAGCGGTAAATAAGAGCAGGGCAGCGGTTAGAATTTTAACTGGGAAGTAAGAATCTTTCTGGCTGCAGTAGAGCAGTCCCCAGAATGCAGGAATTATAAAACAGAGGTTTTGCAGCACGATCCGCAGAGATACAAGCGGCATGGTTGAAAAACAGCTGCTCACCAGATAGAGCGTACATAAAACAGCAGCAAGTATCGAAAGCGGATGAAACAGCAGGTTGCGGTTGGTCCCTTTAAAGAGTATATGATACAGTACCGATAAGGTTAGGGTGAACAGGATCGGCTCCAGCGGCGTATTCAGCGTTACAAAGCCGGCAGGAATATTGATAGAAAGCGGAAGGAGTACAGCTGCGCAGTAGAAGCCAAGTTTCAGGTTTTGAAAAACCAGTATGGTGAAAAGCAGTGCAAACGGAATCAGCGCGAGCGCATATTTTTCAAACGAAAATCCAAGAACGAAGCATAAAGAAAAAAACAGGATAAGAAATATCTCTTTGTTGGAGTGTATATATTCTGCGCCTATATTTTTTTTAAAATTCAATGTATTGAGAGTCTATTGTATTTGCGTATTATTGTACTTAAAATCTTCGAAAGATAAGAAATTTATATAAAAATATTGCTCTCGCTATCTTTTTGAACCTAACGATAAAGCCTCTCAATTTATTGTTAGAGAACATGGTTCAGGATAGAATCGGTCACATCCAGTACGGACTGTTTGCAGCGCTTAATGCATTATCCTTTTTATTTATTGTGTTGCTGGATATTGGCATCAATCAATTCCTGACTAAAAAGTTTGCCTCAGAAACGGAAAAATCTCCTGAACATCTCTCGGTTTACTTTTCTTTCAAATTAATTCTGGCTCTTGTATATCCTGTTTTTATGTTGCTGGTAGGGTATCTGATGGGCTACAGAGGATTTGAACTGATCTTGTTGTTGATGATAAGCGCTTGCTATAGCGTTTATCAGCTACTGATGTACATACGGGCAAAATTCCAGGCTTCGCAGTTTTTTGGTTTGGATTCTTTTGCATCTGTTTCCGACAAAACCTTATTGATTGTATTTACGGGCATACTGCTGCTTACAGGTATCAGCCTTGAAAATTATACAGCAGCACGTTTGGCAGCAATGGCTGCTGCCCTTGTACTTGTTGCAATTCCTGCCGTTAAGATTTATTCTCGCAAAGCATTTATATTCAGATGGAGCCGGAATGAATGGCTTGCAATTGTTAAAGAAACATATCCGTTTGCATTTATAACGATCCTGTTTTCTCTGCACGATAAAATAGACCAGGTAATGATTGAACGTATGCTGGGAGAGCATGCTTCGGGCCTCTATGCTGCCGCATACCGCTGGCTGGATGCGTTTATGATGTTTCTCTGGATCGTATTACCGATGTTCTTCGCACGCTTTGCTTTTGTGAAGGATAGTCCGAAAGACCTGGCAAAAGTATTATCCATGGCTCAGGTAGTAAGCGGTGTACCTATGATCTACATATCCTGTTTTGTCTGGTTTCATAGCAAACAGTTTTTCTTTTTGTTAGGAAATAGTACCCCTGCAGAAATTACAGAAATGTCTTTGTGCCTGCAGATCTTATTTGGTGCGGTATTTATTCATGCCATGTTTGCTTGTTTAGGCACCTTGCTTTCTGCTACAGGTGGAGAATTTTTTATGAATAAGATTTTAATTGTCAGTATTTTACTGAATGTTGTGCTGAATGTATTTCTTCTTCCTGAAATTGGAATTTCGGGAGCAGCCATTGCTACTGTGATCAGTAATTTTGTTATTTCAGTGGCCTACCTGATTTATATCTTGATTAAAAAAGAAGTACAGCTTCAATACCAATTGTTCTTTAAACTGTTGTTAATTGCAGCAATAACCTATAGTGCATTTTATCTGGCTGAATATTACGGACTTCTTTGGTGGGTGTCTGGTATCTGCGCAGGTGTTGTGGTACTGGCCAGTGCAGTGGCTCTGAAGCTGCATCATATGTTGTATAAATTATAAATTTGCTTTATGTTTTGATTTTTACTTACTTATCTTGTGAAAGTAAAAACAGGTAATGTATTTTTACACATGTATTCAAATTCAGAGGGATTTTTTCAGATCCGTTAAATAAATAATTAAGAGTAGTTACTCATGGGCTTATATTTCAATCATTCAGGATGGCTGTTTTCCCGGTTTTATTCCGGCGCGGAATGGCGACTGAAGGGCAAAGAAAAAGAGAAAACCATTTACCTTACTTTTGACGACGGTCCGGTGCCGCAGGCAACGCCGTTTGTATTGGATCTGCTTGCCAGCTACAATATCAAAGCTACTTTTTTCTGTGTGGGGGATAATATTAAAAAATACCCGGAACTCTACAGACGTATTTTACAGGAAGGGCACCGTACAGCCAATCATACCTACAATCACTTAAAAGGCTGGGCGCACGCCGACGATTATTACTTCGCAAACATTATGGCCTGCGAAGCCATGATGGAAAAACTGGAAGAAGATCTGGATATACCAAAAGAATGGAAAGAGGTACGCCTCTTCAGACCACCTTATGGAAAGATGAAATCTGCCCAGTGTGATTACCTGAAAACAATATACCGGATCATCATGTGGGATGTAATTACCGGAGATTTTGATAAAATAAGAGGTGCGGAGAAATGTTTACGTACTGCTGTTAAAGATTCCCGCGATGGATCAATCATTATTTTTCATGATAGTTTAAAGGCAATGGACAACCTGGATTATGCATTACCGAAATACATTGAAGAATGCTTAAGCAAAGGGTATCAGTTTAAAACCCTATGACCTGGCTGCCATCTATTTTTTTTGCTTATGCAAGCATCTACATCATCTTTCAAAGTATACTGCTCATTCGTTTATTCTTTTATTACAAACCCGTTTCAAACTTCTCTAAAGCAGAAAAACCGCTGATCTCTATTTTAATTGCGGCGCGTAATGAAGAAGAAAATATCATTACCTGTCTGCAAGCAGTCAGCAGATTACATTATCCCGCAGACCGCATAGAAGTGCTGGTAGGAGATGATCAGTCTTCCGATCAGACTTATTCACTGGTTGAAGCATTCATACACGATAAACTCAATTTTACACTTGTTCGCATTCAGGAAAGTACAAGCAAGGCGAAGGGGAAAGCAAACGTGCTGGCGCAGCTGGCTGCAAAAGCAAAGGGCGAATTTCTGTTCATTACCGATGCAGATATACAGGTACCCGTTTATTGGATCGAAGGATTATTAGGCGCATTTGAAGATGGTACAGGAATTGTGTCCGGCGCTACAGTAGTTGAGGGCAAAAGAGTTTTTGATCGCATTCAACGGGTAGATTGGGCATACGCCTTTGGTATGGTACACATTGTTTCTGAAATGAATATACCCGTATCAGCCGTGGGTAATAACATGGCTATTCGTACAACATGCTATAGAGACACAGGCGGATATGAACAGCTGGAGTTTTCGGTAACGGAAGACCTGGAGTTATTCAAAGCAGCGCTTGCAAAAGGTTGGGCATTCCGCAATCTGCTGGATGAATCTTCTACAGCAGTATCAGCACCCTTACATACTTTAGGCAGTGTATTGAAACAGCGCAAACGCTGGCTGTCCGGCGCTATGCGTTTACCGCTTTTATTATTGACATTCCTGGCTATGCAAGCCGTTTATTTTCCGGTATTGGTATTGGCTTTCGTACATTTGCCCTGGGCGTGGGTATTAATGTTCTGGCTTACGATTTTAAATCTGCAGGCGCTGTTTATTCAAGGCGTAGTGCAGAAGACCGGAATCCGGCATTTGCGAAAAGATCTATACTTGTTTGAACTGAACAGATACTTCTTTCCGCTGCTCTTATTTACATACCAGATATTGCCGTTTGGCGTACAATGGAAAGGGCGTACGTATAAAGGCAAGGATATACAACCTTCGTAATTATGAATTATGAATTATGAATTATGAATTATGAATGGAGGTATATTAAACATTAACATTCCTAAGGCATCATTGATCAAAAATTTTTGTTAAAAACTATATGTTTGATATAACATTTGGTTAAAGAAAGCCATTAATTCATAATTTATAAATCATAATTCATAATTAATATCCTCGTGGGCATCATTGAAACACATATTCATTTATATTCAGAAGAATACAAAGCAGATCGCAATCTACTTATACAACAAGCCATAGATGCAGGCGTGGATGCCTTTTACATGCCAAATGTGGATGTGCATTCCATTGAACCTATGTATGCAGTGGAGAAAGATTTTCCGAAGCATTGTTTTGCCATGATGGGGCTGCATCCCTGTTATGTAAAAGAAGATTATAAGGAACAACTGGCTGTTATTGAACGACATCTTGCAGCACGTTCATTTGTTGCGCTGGGTGAAGTAGGTATTGACTTGTACTGGGATAAAACTTTTTTAGCACAACAGCAGGATGCGCTGAACATACAGGCGGAATGGGCTTTGAAATACAACCTGCCGATTGTGATTCATAGCCGTGAGGCCAATGCAGAATCGCTGGAAGTTTTGAAGCCCTACATGCAAAGAGGTTTACGGGGTGTCTTCCATTGTTTTTCAGGTTCACTGGCTGAAGTTACGATACTGAAAACATATGGCTGGATGATTGGCATTGGAGGCGTAGTAACCTATAAGAAAGCGGGCCTTGATGCGTTAATTGCAGAGATCGGGATCGGGCAGGTGGTGTTGGAAACGGATGGTCCATACCTGGCGCCGGTACCGTACCGCGGCAAGCGTAATGAACCTGCTTATATTGATCTGGTTGCGCAGAAAATAGGAGACGTGCTGCACATGCCGAAGGAAATGGTGATAGAACAGACTACAAAGAATACGAAAGCGTTATTCAGTAGATAGTGGACAGTTGTCAGTAAACAGTTTATAAGTAGTGCTACTGAGATATTGTAAGGAAATAGGAGTAATTGATAAATCTCCGTAGAAATCCTTATCATAAAAACTCAAAATGTATTAATTTCAGGGGATAAAAGAATTCTCATTCACCCACCCCTAAAAAACAAAAATGAAAACTCTTACTAAAGAAATGCAGGCGTCCATTACGCCTTCCATCGCATTGGAATTATTAAAAGAAGGTAACAAAAGGTTTGTCAGCAATCTGAAAATAAACCGTAACCTGCTGCAGCAGGCCAATGAAACATCCGACGGCCAGCATCCATTTGCAGTTATATTAAGCTGTATTGACAGCAGAACATCCGCAGAATTAATTTTCGACCAGGGATTGGGCGATATTTTCAGCGCACGTATTGCCGGCAATATTATCAACGAAGATATCCTGGGCAGTATGGAATTTGCCTGCAAAGTAGCAGGTTCAAAAATTATTGTGGTGCTGGGTCATACCAAATGCGGCGCCGTAAAAGGTGCCTGCGACCATGTGGAAATGGGCAACCTTACCGCTTTGCTTTCCAAGATCAGACCTGCGGTTGACGACGAAACAACTACGACTGAGAACAGAACTTCCAGCAACAGTGAGTTCGTAGAAAAGGTTTCTGTGATCAATGTGAAACGTACGGTACGTGCGATTATGGAGAGAAGTCCGATATTGAAAGAAATGATTCTTGCCGGACAGATCGGTATTGTGGGCGGTGTCCATGAAATCACTTCCGGTGAAGTAACCTTCCACCAGGATACACTGATCGTAGGCGGCAACTAATATTAACAGAGTATCCGTTGATGTTCGTTCAACGGATACTCTTTATATCATTTAATCAGCATGTGTTTTTATTCATGTTGCTGGTCAGTATAGTTCTTCTTACATACTGACAATTTTAAACTCAACCCTTCTGTTTAATCTTCGAGTTTCTTCTTTATCATTGCTGGCAATTGGTCTTGAGCTGCCATAGCCTTTGCCCGTAAGCCTGTTGGCTGCAATGCCATGTGCGATCAGGTAATTTTTAATGGTAATCACTCTATCTTCAGAGAGCTTCTGGTTTTGCTTGGGATTTCCCACGTTATCGGTATGGCCTGAAATTTCAATTTTAATGTTGGGATTATCTTTCAGGATCTGAACTAAGCGATCAAGTTCCGCATAACTGTCAGACAGCAAGACAGGCTTGCTCTGCACAAACCATACATTGTTGAGCGCAATTGTAGAGCCTACTTTCATCGGTGCAAGTAAGAGGTTACGTTCTATCTCTGTATAAGTTTTTACTACAGGTAGCTCAATGCTTGACCGTTCGGAATAGTAACCGGTTTTATCTGCATGAAAGCCATATGTCTGGCCATAAGGAAGAATGATCCTGTAGCTGCCATCAATCGGGTTGGTTCGAGCGATTCCAACCTCTTCATTTGTAGTAAGGTTGTAGTAGGTGATGGTTGCTTCGAGCGGTTTGCCGGTTTCTTTATCTGACACTTTTCCGTAGATCACAACAACCGGTTCGGGCTTTAACTCTTCCGCAGGTTTGATTCTGAAAATATCTTCTTGCCCTATGCTCTGATGTGTTGAAACAATATAACCATATTCTCCATTGGCTGGTGTAGAATAATAGCCGTCCCAGGCGGCGGTGTTGATCTCAGGTCCAAGGTTAATCGGTTCACTCCAGTTGGTCCAGCTGTTATCCAATCTTTTCGAAACAAAAATATCATTGTCGCCATAGCCGGGTTTGCCGCTGGTAGAAAAATAAAGCGTTACCATATCAGCAGCAAGATAGGGTGTGGATTCGTCGCCAAAGGTATTTACTACGCGCCCCATATTTACTGGCCGCGACCAGGTAGCATCTTTTTGGAGGAAGCTCACATATAAATCGTTTTCACCATTGGAATCTTTTCGTTGCAGAGACAGGATTAATATTTTTCCGTTTGCTGAAAGATTATAACTTACCTGCGTTCCATCATTATAATAATCTTCTATTTCGAGTTTAACGGGAATGCTCCAGCCTGCCGGTGTTCTGTGCGTGATGGATACGCCTTTTGCGTTTATGGGGGTTCCATCGGAGTTGTATAGATTACCAACAAGCATGGTATTTTCATCGGGCGAAATGGAAAGCACAAAATTGTGGCTGGTATTGTTTAACGGCGCTCCGATATTTTCAGTCTTTGCCCAATTGCCATTTTCATCATGTGTAACCCAGATATCATCGTTATCATTTCCGGGCGTGTTTCCCGGATGATTTCTTCGATCTATGTAAAGCGTCTTTCCATCCTGCGTAATAACCGGACCTATTTCTCCATAGGATGAATTAACATTGGTGCCAAGATTTTCTTTTGTATAATGTACCGATGATTGATTGATCAGGTTAATGGTATTGGCTTGTTTTACTTGGACATAATCCACGGCTACTTTCATTCTTCCATTCAGTACAAAACCGATGGAGAGTCCGAAGAATGGTTGATAAGGCTGTGAAAACAATCGTTTACCATTTACCCAAAAAGAAATTTCCTGTCCGGTTTTTTTTATACCAAGTACATTGGCGCTTTTCTTTTTATTGATTCCTTTTACTTTGGTATATTCCTGTGTAGAGAAAAAGACATCATTTTTATAACCGTAGAGGTTGTACTGTCCGTTGGAAGTAACAACAAAGCTGTAATAATTCTGAATGCCTGACATGCCAAAAACGATGCCGTAACCCTCGTCATTAGTGCCCGTGAGCTGGGTCATCTCAGCTTCTATATAAAAGTCTTTTGAAGGGTTGATGTAAAGACTTTTGGTGAATAGCCAGCTCATGCTGCTTCGCTTATGTTCAATAATATATTGCCCATCCTGAATTTTGCAGGAGCTATTCTCACTTTCCGATTCTGACCAGGCAGCATCGCCGGTAAAGTCATCTTCAAATCCTTCTACAGTATGCGGCTGAGCAATGGTTTGGAGAGAATAGAGCAGTATGAGTATAAAAAGTATGATTGCTTTTTTCATAGGGTTCTTATAAAAATTGAAACACTTATATAAATACGTTGATTCGGATAAAAAAATCAAAAATGCGTCCGGTTTTTTAGCGGGAATTTTTACGGAGGGATAAATAAAAAGCCTTCCGGTTAGGGAAGGCTTTGATTTGTATAGATTCGCTGACGCAAGCATTTGTATATTCCTTTATAAATGCGATCACTTAACGCAGAGAGAGCTTCGCTTCGTTTTTATTCTTATACCAGTCATAAAAAAGATGTAAGCCATCTTCCAGACTGGTCTGAGGATTATATTCCAGCAGTTTTATTGCTTTATCTATGGAAGCGCAAGTCATTCTCATGTCGCCGGGCTGTTCGGAAGTATAGATTTTTTTTGCCTGTTTGCCGGTTACGCGTTCGAGAGAGGCTACCAGCTCTGATAGAGATATAGGTTTGTTATTGCCCAGATTAATCGTTTCAAATACTTGATCCCTGTTCAGAAGATATCTGCAGGCTGCCATTATACCTTGTACTACATCATCAATATAGGTATAGTCTCTGCTGGTATCTCCTTTGCCGTATAAGGTTAGAGGCAGATCATTCGCAATGGTTCTGAAAAATTTATGAATAGCAAGATCGGGCCGTTGGGCAGGACCGTACACGGTGAATAAACGAAGGTTTATAATATCAAGGTTGTACAGATGATGATACGTATGGTTGAGTAGTTCACAGCTGCGCTTAGACATGGCATAGGGCGAGACAGGAAAAATATTTGTGTCCTCTTCTGAAAAAGGAATCCGGTTATTGCTGCCATATACAGAAGAGGATGAAGCAAAAACAAGCTTGTTTAATTGATTGTTTTTCATCCATTCCAGTATATTCAGTGTGCCGTTTATATTGACTTCCAGATACTCCGCGGGCATCTGCAGCGATGGCTGTATGCCAGCTTTAGCTGCAAGATGTATCACTACATCTACTTTGTCCTTAATGTTGTTGAATACAGACGCATTGCGAATATCGCCTTCTATAAAAGAAAAATTTTCCGATGCGCGCAATGGAGCAAGGTTATTTTCTTTGACAGATCGCTCATAAAAATCATCAAAATTATCAATCCCCAGAATCTCTGTTCCGGTTTTGATCATTGAAGCGGCCAGATTAGAACCGATAAATCCAGCAACACCTGTTATTAGTATTTTCATTTTAAAATGATTAAAAGATAAGATTAATAATAAATTGCAGCTACTAATTGCGCACTCTTTTTTTAATTGAAAGTCAAGATACCGAAAAAAAATAATTAAGTATTGTTAACTTTAAAACCTTAAAGTAAACTACAGGAATGAATACTGAAATACCCAAAATATTATGGATACTCTGGTTCCAGAATTGGGAAAACGCGCCCTTGATGGTACAGAAATGTAAAGATACCTGGATAGAACATAACCAGGACTGGACGATACATTTTCTTACCAATGACAATCTACCTGAGTTTCTTGATATGGATGCTGTACTTCCTGGATTTAAAGACAAAAAAGTACCACTCGTATCCTATAGTAATATGATCCGAATGGCTCTGCTGATCAAGTATGGCGGGGTATGGGCAGATAGTACCGTTTACTGCAACAGGCCGCTGAATGAATGGTTACTGCAATGTACTGCGCCAAGTGGGTTTTTTGCTTTCGCAAAACCAGGTCCTGACAGGATGATGTCTACGTGGTTTCTGGCGGCTCCTCCCGGGCATACGCTTGTTAAAAAATGGTATGCTGCGTGCTTGAATTACTGGAGTACACGTACGGAACGCCATACGTATCACTGGTGCCATTACTTATTCGGAGACCTGTATCGGACAGATAAAGAGTTTAAAAAAATCTGGGATAAAACCGTCAAGCTTTCGGCTGATGGTCCACATTATTTTTTGCCATACGAAGATACTTTTTTTAAACCACTCACAGCGGAAGTAAAAGAAGCTATTGATCATCCGGTAACGCCAGTGTTTAAACTAAGCTTCAAATATGATCGGACGTTGGTTAAAAGCAACTCGGTGATTCAATATTTACTGTCGTATAAAGAAGAGGCAAAGACGATTATTTTGGTGGGCATGCAAGGTTCCGGTTTATCTCTTACTGCAACAGTCCTTCAATCTGCCGGATTGAACCTGGGCGAGGAATTGATGAGTGCGGGAGCTGGTATTACAAGGGGGAACAATGAGAGCCTGGATTTTTATAATTTTCATCAGAGACTTCTTAAAAAAAATAATCTTGATCCCAATGGTTGGGATCTGAAAGGTGTTGGAACCCTTGATAAAGCCGATGAAGCCGAAGCCCGTGAAATCATAGAAATCAATAAGACAAAGCTGTGGGGATGGAAAGATCCAAGAACAGTACTGTTTCTGGATCTATGGGCAACGTTAATTCCGAATGCCTGTTTCTTATTTATTTACCAGTCTCCGGTGGAGGTAGCAGATTCCCTTTATAGAAAAGGGGTGAATCCTGTGCTGGAAAATAATCCGGAAAAGGTATTTGATGTATGGTATGATTTCAACAGCCTGATGTTGAAATCACACGAACGGTTTATGGATCGTTCGTTGTTGTTGCATGTCAACGCTTTCGTTAAGGACTCTTCTGAATGTATCAGGATGATAAACGAAAAATTTGCCGTAGATCTGAATCCGGAAATGAAACAACAGATCAAAGTATTGCACGAGGAAGATCAGAAAAAACAAATCAGTAAACGCAGGCTGCTTCATACACACAAGCCAGAAATCTGGCAACTATATACGGAGCTCATCAGAAAATCATGGCATCCCTCAGGTTTTGATTCAGACGCTGAGCTATCGCTGGAAGATAGTAATGTTCTTCAGTTGAATGGTTTTAATCAATGGCAAAACCAATATAGGAGAGAAGCAGAGCTGAACAGAGAGGTCAGGGAATTGAAAACAAAGCTTAACCGTAATGACGATCATCTGCAAAAGATGGAAGCTGAACTTAGTTGGATGAAGCAGACAAGATTCTGGCGAATGGGCAATGCCTGGCGGAAAGTTAAATCCCTGGTGGTTCGTAAGTAAAGCAACTAAAGGAAAGATTAGTGTATACATTCAACTGAATGTATACACTAATCTTTCCGGACTTTTCTGTATAAGCGTTGAAGAAAAGCGATCAGATTATTGGAAGAATCGTCTATGGCAAGCCACTCATTTGCGATCCGGTAATATTCTCTGGCTTCGTCTTTTTTTCCCAGCCCCATAAATGTATGTCCGGTATTTTTCCATTCTGCAGCAATCCTGCGGCTTGCGATACGTTGAAAGGATTCGCTGTTATGTTCGCAAAAACGTTTGAAGGCTTCCTTTGAAACGGCATTGGCAAGCGTCGCCATTCCGGTTTGGCCGTCGCGCCTCCACAGGGTGATCAATGCTTCTATTTCATCAAAGCTCACTTCGCGCCCAAGGTAATGACGTAGCGAGTTGCTCATGATCCCGTGCCAGTTCTTACGTTTGACTGATGCATACTGCTGCGGCGACTGATTTGGATGGATACGTTGGCGCATCGCAGGAACGGGAACACATTCTATACGTCCACGTTTTAACAATTTTACCCAAAGGTCAAAATCCTCTGAAGAAGGATACTCCATAGAATAGCCGCCTTCTGCCAGTACATCATCCTTGCGGTACATAACCTGCCCATGGCCGGCTACTATATTAAAAAAGTTCAGCAGGAATACTACTACCTCATGCGGGGCGTCCGACTTCCATGAACTTATATACTTACCATCCGCATCCATATATTCAAACGGAGAGGTGACTAGTATTACATCCGGTCGGCTGCTTATAAACTTAGTTTGCGCCGAGAGCCTTCCCGGTAACATGACATCATCGCTGTCAATACGGGCAATATACCGGCCTCTGGAATGCGCAAGACCACGATTAAGTGCTCCGGGGATACCTTCGTTATGAGGTGCGGTAACTACTACGATCCGGCTGTCTTTCTCCTGCCATCTTTTCAGAATTTGCGGAGAAGCATCTGTTGAACCATCATCAACAAGTACAAGTTCAAAGGAATTGTAGTCCTGTGCAAGTACGCTTTCAATCGCTTCATCAACAAATTTCTCCCGGTTGTAAACCGGCATAAGAACTGAAACCAGAGGAGATCCATTGTCCTCAATAGTACCTGCAGATGTATTGGTCATAAGAGAAAATAATTTCTAATAAAATTTACTTCCATTGAAGAGAAGAATGATTCAAGATAATTAAGTTTTTTGGATTATTGAATAAAATGCTTTTTACAGAGAATTTTTCAAAAAAAAAGAAATGTTGTGGGAGGTGGCTGTAAAATAAAAAGGCTTCATGTTACTGAAGCCTTTTTATGTAGAGAAGAAGGGATTCGAACCCTCGGTACGGTTACCCGCACACACGCTTTCCAAGCGTGCTCCTTAAACCACTCGGACACCTCTCTATGGTTTTAAAAATTCCAAATAACAAATTCCAAAAGGATAAATGATAGACGTTATTTCGAATCGGGATACAAATTAACGTTTTTATTCGGCCAAATCCAAAAGAGGATTCAATGATAAATCCCGAAGTTGAATAAAATTTATAGGGTGCTGTTTGTTAAATGATTACAGGATATTTTTTTGTGGGATGTTTAATATTGAGGATAAGAAAGGATGTTCTGAAATGTTTATTTTAGCAGCAACAAAAATGCAGATAATCTTTTACCATGTATTAAGTAAACCTTTCACCCTTATGAAAAAAAGCATCATCCTTTTTTTACTGCCGCTCATAGCGGCCAGCTGCAGTCAGAATAAACCAGCTGAACACACTGCTGACAGCACTTCTGCACAGCAAATCGAAAAAGTTAAAATTGTTAAAGAAGCATTCGTTTATACGTTGCCTCTGGTAATTATGGATATCACCAGAAGGCAGGCAACCAATCCTGATTCCAGCAATAAAACATACGCACCTGTAAATGCATTCAGGCATTTGTCTGCATTTCCGGATGCATCTTTCAGAAATGTTGTGCGCCCGAATGCGGATACGTACTATTCTTCTGCGATGCTGGATCTTACAGCAGAGCCTGTTGTATTGTCTGTACCCAATACCAACGGCCGCTATTACATGATGCCAATGCTGGATGCTTATACAAATGTATTTGCTTCACCCGGTACACGAACAACAGGCAATGACAAAGGGAATTTTTTGATTGCAGGTCCGGGCTGGAATGGTTCTGTACCTGCAGGTATGAAACAAATTCAGGCTCCTACGAATCTGGTATGGATTATCGGCAGAACACAGGTGAATAGCAAGGCGGATGGAGATAAAGTAGTGGTACCGCTGCAGCAGAAATACAAACTTGCTCCGTTGAGTGCATGGGGTAAAGCGTATAAAGTGCCTGCAGGTATCAAAGATGCAACAGTACCAGTAGGTGATCCAAATGCAGTTGTGAAAGCAATGTCTGCGGAAGAATATTTTGCCTATGCGAATCAATTACTACAAAAATATCCTGCCGGTGATGTAGATAAAGAAGTGTTAAAACGCTTTGCAGTTGTAGGTGTAGGCGCAGGGTTGACATTTGATATCAATACATTTGGTGCAGCAAAAGATTCGGTAACAAATCTTCCGAAAGAAATTATAGAAGAATTTCATAAACAGATTAAAGCTACAGCTGGTCTTGTAAATGGATGGGCTGTACACAGAGGTTTGGGCGCTTATGGAACAGATTATTTGAAACGTGCTTTTGTGGCTTACATGGGTCTGGGCGCAAACCTGGCTGAAGATGCTTTGTATCCTTCCTGTGCGATTGATGCAGATGGAAATGAATTAAACGGAGCTAATAAATATGTACTGCACTTTGATAAAGGACAAACACCGCCGGTAAATGCATTCTGGTCGCTGACTATGTATTCTCCGGAAGGATATCTGGTAGAGAATCCATTAAACCGATATACGCTGGGTGATAGAAGCAGTCTGAAAACAAATACAGACGGTTCTGTAGATCTTTATATTCAGCACGATTCGCCGGGGAAAGAGAAGGAAGGAAATTGGCTGCCTGCACCTGAAGGTGACTTTAATTTATTACTGAGATTATACTGGCCGAAAGCGGAAGTAATCAGAGGAGATTGGATGCCATCTGCAGTGAAGAAGCAGCAGGATTGAAATTGAAAAGCAAAAGGTCTCGCATCATGGAGACCTTTTTGCTTTTTCTGTCAGTAAATACAGGTAATTTTAGCTGCTGAAATAATTTATGATCTGAAAAGCTGCTGTAAGTATAATGACTGCAAGTACAATGTACCGGAAAAGAATTTCTGATGTATATCGGAGGATTATTTTGCCTGTGTAACTGCCTAAAAAACTGATGCCAATTAAGAATGGAATTAAAAACAAATATTCTTTTTTAAAATATCCATGTGAAGTATATATAACCGCTCTGCTGAAATCTACTCCCAGGTCAATAAGCGCCGAGGTTGCAATGAATACATTTTTTTCAAGCTGAAAAGCTGCTAAGGTAATTCCCCTGATAGCACCTCCTGTACCTGCTATACCTGCAATAAAACCAGACGCGGCCCCGCCTGCATAGAGATTACTATTGGTTTGTTGAAGCGGCCTGTTGAAATTCAGGATTAGATATATTGCCAACAACACGAGCATGATATTCATGATGACTTCAATTTGTGTAACCTCAAAAAAAGTGGTGATGTATGCACCTATGATTACAGAAATAACTGCCGGAATACCTAGCTTTAAAACAATATTTTTTTGAACACCATTTCTGAATAAGGCTATTTTAGCAAGGTTGCTGAAAACATGAAATATGGCAGTAATACCAAGGACAGTTTTAAAATCAAAAAACAACGAAGCTACCGGCACAAACAGAATGGAAGAACCGAATCCTGATACGGTTCCCACAATTTCAGAAACAAAAGCCAGTAAGATAAAAAGGTAATATTTTTCGTTCATGTCGAAGTTATCCTGAAAACAATACTTTTTCCAAAAGTATAAATTTCCGGAATGGAGTAAAAAGATAACCACAAATTTCAATCTCTGGTGTAAGTATACGATGTGAATTCACAATTCACCATGGAGAGTATCATTTCAGGCGATGATATGCGCTAAAATGGAGCCTGTGGTTTATTCTTCATTGATTTCTAGTATATTTAAGGAAGAATAGAATAGTTAAATTATAAGGCACAAACATTTCATAAAATGATTCTAAGTAGGTTCTGGCTCGCGATCTTTATTTCTTCCTTGTTCTTTATACTTGTTTCGTTATTCACCGGCTCTTTTTATAGTCTGGAGTATACTCTAACAGGTGCGCGCGGCGACCTGAAGATCATTTCTGAAAAGTATCTTACCCAGCTGCCGGATTCTATTCAACTGGGTTTGAAGAATAGTCCGGAGCATACCCTCCTTATCAAGGATACGACTTACCAGCAAATGGTTGTAAAAACAGCTGATGGTAAACCGCAGGCTCCTGAAAAAACAATCGTGAAAATATATCATGGCAAACAGCAGGCCGATGGTTTACTTACTACCTGCAAGTCTACCATTATCGATATCATCATTCCCTTGATTGCTTACCTGGCCTTCTTTTGCGGACTGTTGCAATTGCTGATCGACTCCGGTGCTTCTGCTAAGCTGGCAACGATCATCAGTCCGGTGTTTGTGAAAATCTTTCCTGAGATTCCGAAGAACCACCCATCCATTTCCTACATGACCCTGAATTTCGCGGCTAATTTTCTGGGGCTTGATTCTGCTGCTACACCTTTTGGTTTGAAGGCCATGGAGAGCTTACAGGAATTGAATAAAGACAAAGCAGTGGCAAGTAATTCGCAGATTATGTTTATGTGTCTGCATGCTGCCGGCCTTACACTGATCCCGACTTCCATCATTGGTTACAGGGCTGCACAGGATGCAACCAATCCGGCAGATGTCATGATTCCTTGCATCATTACATCTTTTGTAGGAACGATTGCAGCCTTGCTGATCGTAGGTATCCGTCAGAGAATAAATTTCCGAAGTGTTGCATTAGGAGCTTCCATTGGCGTATTGGCTGCGGTTATTGTTTCACTGTTATTATACATCAATACACTTGACCTGATTGGAAAGAATCATTTTACGGGTAACCTTTCAAACATTTTGATGTTTGGCATCATTTTATTTATTCTGGTATATGCCTTTATGAAAGAAAAAATATTTGATGAACAGGGCAAGAATATTTTTTCTTCTTTTGTAGAAGGAGCCACATCCGGCGCAAAGACAGGCTTTACGGTATTTCCATATGTTTTGGGAATGCTGGTAGCAATATCCTTATTCCGCAACAGCGGCCTGTTTGAAATTATTACGTCGAAGATGGCAGATTTCTTCCTGATGTTTAATATCAACAGATCCATTGTAGACGCGCTTCCGGTGGCTCTGTTGAGACCATTCAGCTCCGGAGGTTCCAGAGGTTTTATGATAGATGCCATGACTACTTACGGACCGGATTCTTTAACCGGTCGTTTGTCCTGCATCTTCCAGTGTGCTGCTGAAACAACCTTCTATGTGATCGCAGTATACTTTGGCAGCATCAATATTAAGAATGTACGCTATACCTTAAGCACTATGCTTTGGGTAGACTTCATCTGTGTGCTGGCAGCGATCTTTGTAAGTGTGTTTTTCTGGTTATAATTAGTAGGCAGTAGTCAGTAAACAGTAAAAAGGGTATCATCCTCGCCATTGTTGGTGTTCCTGCCTGAATAAATAAAATACTAATGCACAAGTGTGTATGCAGGTCACCAACAATTAGTTCTTTCACTGGCGCAAGCATTTGCTTGTGCTTTTTATTGACTTAGAAAGTGGGGCTGGAGCGAGAGAAACATTGGTATTTACTGACAACTGTCTACTGATAACTGAGTACTATCTTTCAAATCATCCATCTTTGCGTATATAAATAATCATTAACCAACAACCATTATGTTTACAATAGATCAGATTAAAGCAGCGCATAGCAAAGTAAAATCAGGCGCGGATTTTCCTGCATACATTCAGGATCTTATACAATTAGGTGTAACCTCCTACGAAACGTTTGTGGCAGACGGCCACACCGACTATTACGGCGCAAATGATTATAAAGCCATAGCACCTGCAAAATATTCATCGCTTGCAGTTAAAGAAACTTCAGACGCAGAGCAGTTCAAGAAAGATCTGAAAGCACATCAGCAAAGTAAAACGGATTACATGACTTTCTGCAATGACTCTGCAAAATCGGGTATTGAGAAGTGGGCTGTTTCTATGGATAAAATGACCTGTACCTATTTTGATAAAGCAGGAAAAGAAATTCTGGTAGAGCAGATTCCGATGTGAGTAAACAGTAGACAGTGGTCAGTAAGCAGTATCAGTCTACTGACCACTGTCTCTCGCCATTGTTGGTGTTCCTGCCTGAACAAATGGAACATTTATGAACAGGCGTGTATGCAGGTCACCAACAATCACTGTTTACTGTCTACTATCTACTGACCACTAACTCTTAAACTCCCAGCCATGTGTTTCAGTGCTCACATGTTTACACCAGCTATATAGCGCATCGTATAAGACCATGCCATATTCCAGCATTTCGTGGTCGTTTTTGAAATTATAGGATAAGCCTGCAGATATTGCAAACAAGCCTGCTGCCTGGGGAGCAAGAGTGTAGTTATCTGTATCGGCCGCACGTACGATCAAGGCTAAGCGTTGCAAGGCTTCGTCTTTCAGGTTGTGTTTTTTGAGAAAATAATCAAACGTACATTTATCCCCTTCATGTGTATATTCTACACCTGAAATGTCGTAAGGCGTGGCGCCAAGTTCTGCGGCTTTTTCAATCACCTGCGATGTTGGTACAAAGAGGAATTCAGGATTGGTATCAATAAACCTTGCAATAAGCCATGGACAGGCGATCCGGTCTATTTTAGGTCTTTCTCTGGTGATCCATTTCATAGCTTTTGTATTAAGATTTATAACTCAATAATCTGATAACCGACTCCATAAATATTTTTGATCTCAAGTTCAGCCTTTGCCTGGCTTAATTTCTTCCGGATGTTTTTTATATGTGCTGCCAGTGAATTATTCGATTCAAAATTTTCGGTTTCATCACCCCAAAGATATTCGGAAAGCATGGTGTTGGATACCACCTTGTCTTTATTGGAGATCAGGTACAACAGCATTTCATATTCTCTTTTGGTAAGCGCAATGTCATTGTTCCAGACCTGCACTTTTTTTGTTTTGAAATCAATGACAAGATTTCCCAGATAGAGTTTATTTTTTGTGTTGAATTTTTTTCTGCGGATGATCGCCTGGATGCGTGCATGCAATTCAGGGAAATGAAACGGAATGGTCATGTAATCATCAGCACCGAGGTCGAGCGCGCGTACACGGTCTTCGGCAGAGTTTATGGTGGAAATAATCAGCAGGCCGTCAGACTTCTGGCTTTCGTTTAATTCCTTAAGCAACGATAAAGCATTGCCATCTGCAAGCTGTGAATTTAAAACGATGCAATCATATTCATAGAGACTGATTTTCTCGGAAGCCTGCTGGTAGTTGCTGGTGCTTTCCCATACATAGCTTTCACTGCTTAGAAACGTTTCCAGTTCTAAGCGGAGTGGTTTTTCCGGTTCAACAATCAATACCTTCATCTTTATAAAAGTACTTAATTAAGAAATTAAAATAAATACTTTTTATGTATTTAGAATCCAACGCCGAATTGAAAGGAAGGAGTAAAAGCAGTTGCGTGATTATTTCCGAATCGAACTGGTGCCAGAAGCGCAACAAAGAAATTTGCTTGCTTGCCTCTGACAAGAACTTTGTTGATAATAGGGGTAACTCCATAACGGCCTGAAGTTTCGTAAGCCGCGCGGAATATAAATGTGAAATCATGGCCTAGCCTGTAACACACACCTGGATGGAAAACAAAATTACTTAACTTTGATGTGTTGTTTTCGAATCGGATGAAAGGCGTAAACTCAAATGAGATGCCAAACTTTGGACTCTTCCAGATATTAATTCCCCAGGGATTTCCCACAACATAATAATCCCGGAAGTTCGCCTGGTTGCCATCTTTGCTGAATGTATAGAGCGGATGTACGATACCTACATAGCCTTTGATTTCAGGATATTTTTTAACAGCTTCTGTTGCTGGCAGCGTAGTATTATCTGTCGTTTGGGCAAAGGAGTTCCTGAATAGTAGTAATGAAACTACTATGAAAGATATTTTTTTCATATGTTTTTAATGGTTGTTTTATGGAAGAATGAAAAGCTTAAGCAGCAGGCCAACTGCAGCGGCAGCAAGGATGACAAAAGGTTCTTGTAGTTTTTTATACTTAAATAAGATTGCTGCTGCCGTAATGGCAATCAATACGGTGGGGATATCCGTGAGTGTTCTTTTACCCAATACCAATACCGAACCGGCAATGGCACCGATAGCAGCAGCGGTGATGCCATCAACAAATGCTTTGATGGCAGGGTGCTTACCATACTTTTTAAAATAGGGAGCCGGCAAAATGGTAAAGAAATAACAGGGAACAAAAGTAGCAATGGCAGCTACACAGGCACCTGCAACACCTGCCGTCAGATAACCAATGAAACCAACAGTGATTACGACCGGTCCGGGTGTAATCATGGCAACCGCTACTGCATCTACAAACTGTTGTTCATTCAGCCATTGATATTCTTTTACTACACCGCCGTAGAGAAACGGCACAATCGCTAATCCGCTGCCGAAGACAAAAGCTCCTGCTTTGGTGAAGAAATACAGGATCTGCCAGAGTTTACCGCTTTGCGAAACTGTAGCTGGAATTTGTAACAACACTGGGATACTCAACATGGGAGCTGCAGTTGTTTCTTTGCCAAATTTTGGTGGTACCCGCAGCAGCCAGATCAATATGCCTGAACCCAGGATGAGCCAGATATTTTCTTCTTCCGTAAAGAAGGTAACCAAGGCCAGCACAACAAAAATACCCCACATGACCCAGTCTTTACCGATACTCTTAGAGGTAAGTTTATAACTGCTGATGGTAATGATGCCGATTACTGCGGCGCCTACACCATAGAATACTGCCTGCATCCAGGGAATTCCACCGAATTCTACATACGCATAACCAATACCTAATACCATAAGAAAGGATGGAATGACGAATGCAAGTCCGACTAACGTAGCACCTAAAATTCTGTAATGTACATAACCAAGGTAAATAGATAATTGTGCGGCCAGAGGGCCAGGTGCCAATTGCGACAAGGCCATGCCTTCTTTATAATCTTCCTCGCTGAACCAGTTATTCTTTTCAACCAGATCGCGGTGCATATAGCCGACGAGGGCTACCGGTCCGCCAAAACCAATGGTGCCAAGTTTTAAAAAATACAGGATAAGTTCCTTTAATGAGTAAATAGGTTTTGAATGGTTTTCCATAAAGCGTTTATAATTACCCTTCAAACATAGTTTTCAATAGTGAATAAAAAATGAATGTTGGTGGTAGGATAACGGAGAATTATGAATTATGAATTATGAATTATGAATTATGAATTATGAATTATGAATTATGAATTATGAATTATGAATTATGAATTATGAATTATGATTTTTTTCTCTCCGGTCATTATTCTCAACAAATCAGCCTGTCGGATAAACTGAAGATTGATGCGGGCGGATTTGTTTAACCCATGGCTTTAGCCGTGGGGATACTGCATAGGAAATTAAAAGGCTGCCTAATGGCCGGAGTCGCTTGTATATGGGAAGAGAAATGCACAAGCAAAAGCTTGCGCCAGCTTTTTCACTCTAACTACCGCGGTCAAACTGTCTACTGACAACTGTCCACTGATCACTAAGAAGAAAGTTGTAACCCCTATTAAAACACCGATGCCATCGCTTTAAGCGATGGCATCGGTGTTTGTAGCCATATCATATTTCAATAAAAATATGGATTCCGTTGTCTTGTGTATTTAATTTTTATTGAACAGTTGTAGGGATTACTACTACATTATTCTTTTCATTTGTTTCTGTTATCACACGCTTGGGATCAATCATCAATAACAAATAATACTTGCCTTTTGGAATAACAGGATCAACAGTACATAGATCGTTAATAGAGATTGCATAATCAGTATATCCAAAGGTGTAATATTCTTTTAGATATATGTCATCTTTTGAAAACAGACTGTCTTTTGATAAATAGTATTGCGTGCAAAGCGAAGATATCTGAAGATTGGTATTGGGTACCAATGATATACTGTAGGAGATTGTGTTTTCCTGTCCGGATGTTAAAGGCTTAGGGAATAGTGGTTTCACTTTGAAATCAATCGCCGGTGCTTGTGGTACCGTTTCAGTAACAAGTTTGAATTTACTGTTTAAAACAGCTTCGTTATCCAGCGCTACTGTTATGGTATCGCCATATAAATAAGCCTTGTTATTATATAGACTTTCTAATTGCAGCATTTTTTTTGAATCAATCAACTGACTACCCTTGTAGAAGTAGATGGATTGCCCGTAATCTATATTAAGATCCTCTACGGTAACTTTAAGTAGTTTACCTTTTTCTTTCGAAGTCATTATTACTGCACTTTTACCTTCGATTGATTGATAGGAAACATTGTTTGCGTCGTTTGTGATGGTGTCTTTGGATACTTTAACTACCGTTGTCTGATAAGGAATCAGGTTGATTGTAGTTTGTGCAAATGCACCAAAACTAAGAGCTGATAAAAAAGCTACTGAAATTTTCTTAAGCATACTTAAGTTGTTTTTTGGTTTTAAAATATGAAATGATAAAGAAGAAGTTGAAACTATTTCTTCAATATGCTGTATTGATAAGACTCCATTTTCTTATTTCGTTACGATTAAAGCTTCGAATTAAAGCATATATTCACTAATGAGGTGAAAGTTAAGTCAGCAATCTTTGTAACAGTATCAGAATGAAGCATCTCACGCTTTAGCTATTCGGAATTTGCAATTCCTGCTCCCATAAAAAGGATTTATAATCCTTTTTATGGGAGCAGGAAAGTGTATTGATAGATCTGCTTCTTCTGTGATGCCCTTCACGCTGTCTGTGGCACACAGAACAGGACTAATTATGATCTCGCTGGCGTGAGAGAATATCGGAGAAGAAGTAGGACTAAGAAAATCAATTCAATCTTTGTAATAGCATCAGAATGAACCATCTGAATAAAATTGACAGGCAGATGTAGTTATTTAACTATTGCTTTGTATTTTTTTACTAAAAACGGGTGTGTTATTTCAATTCTGTGTTTGATTATCGTAATTGCAAGCTGTTATTGTACACCCATTGCAAGTAAATTATATGCTTACACTGCTTTCATACCATCAAAAAGTACTTGATCATTTTAAACAGCAATCGAAAACCTGGAGTTTTTTTTCTGCCAGCCAAAACAAGGAAGAACAGCTGAATCAATACCAAACCGAACTTTTAAAAAATACCTATAAGTTCGATCCTGAAAAGGATGCTTTCATATATGAGAAAGTTGCTAAAGCTAAAGAACAATTGGGCCTCAGCAATGTGGTTCATGTGTACCAGGCGCAGTATACAGAAGAATTAAATGCCAGTGTCAGCTTTATTAATAATGAAGTACATATCGTTTTTAGCGGAAAAATTATAGAGTTGCTTGATGAAGAAGAACTATTGACTGTGATTGCGCATGAATTAAGTCATATCAAGCTTTATACTATGCATGGCGGAGACCTGGAAGTTACGGCCCGTATCATCACAGCGATTGCTAATAATTACGACAGTGAAGTTTCGTACATTGAAACAGCCAGGTTATTCCGTTTATACATGGAAATTTTTTGCGACCGTGGTGCTTATCTGGTTCAGGGTAGTGTAGGACCTGTGATTACGACTTTGCTAAAACTGGCTACAAACCTGAAACAGGTAAATGCGGAGACTTATCTGAAACAGGCAGAAGAAATATTTTCTGCAGATCAACACACCAAAGCTGCAACGGTTTCTCATCCTGAAAATTTCATTCGTGCCAGAGCCATTCAATTGTGGCATGAGAAAAAAGATGCTGCCGAAGAAGAGATTATTCGTATGATTGAAGGCATCATGGATATTGATGCCCTGGATATTTTTAAACAAAAAGAACTGACTGCATTCACCCGTCAGTTTCTGCAGTTATACCTCAAGCCTAACTGGTATAGAAGTACTTTAGTCGTGAGTCAGGCGAAGCAATATTTTATTGATTTTACCTGGGATGAAAAAATAATTCTCGATGAAGATTTCCTGAGCCACATGGAAAAGGCACATGATAGTGTAAAGAATTATTTTGGCTATGTATTACTCGACTTTGCGCTGCTTGATGGTACACTGGAGGAAGTTCCATTTGGCTGGGCATTTCAGTTTGCTGAAGATATATTCTTAAAAGATACATTTGATGCCATTGTAAAGAAAGAATTAAATCTGAGTGATAAAAAACTTCAGCAACACAAACAAAAAACACTATCTGCTTTTTATAATGTTAAGGAAGGCGATGGCGAACAGATTTACGAAGGATAACCCGGCGGAGTGATGGAAAAAAGAATTGAATCATTTAAAAGTTTTTTAGAATCTGTACCGGAAATAGAACAGTATGCTACAGATGATATTATTAGTTTTGTATTGCCCTTATTTCAGGAAGTATTATCTTTTCATGAAGCCGATCTGGTAGCGCCTTTTGATAAAGAAGATGCGTTGTTTATTACCGATAATCACCTGGATATTGATGAAACCCTGGCGCATGAACCACGCTTGCAGTTGAATCGCGTATCCGCATTAACTGAAACCAAAAGTACTTTTTTCGATATTGTTGGTAAGGTAAAAATGGATACAGATGTTGGCACTGGTCACCAGACATGGGACAATCTGAATGTTCATTTAAATACACAGGAACCGCTTGTATATCCGGCATACATAAAAGGGTATACATGCTTTGAACAATTGCTGGGCCATCACGATGCGCAGACAGATGTATTCTGCCTGGGGCTTATACTTGGAAGTGTTTCCCTGGCCCTGGATCTTTATGATGAAGAGGATTTAAAACTTTTTGCCCAGCATAGAAGTAATCCGGTACAGTATAATGCCCGGCTGCATCCGACAATTTCAGCGCTCATAACCGAAATGACTGAACTTGACAGACGCAAGCGTACACCTGATCTGTATGATGTGATTCACCGGTTAATCAACTACCGGGATTATGACCCTGAAAAACAAACCGACCTTTCAACTGTTGCAGGCTGGCTCAATAAAGAACTAAAAAATAAAAGCCAGTTTATTCTGAATAAACTTCGCAACAGACTTTTTGATACCAGCAGAAGAAACCGCTTGCTGTACTATAAACCGAATATGCGGTTTGTAAACATGACCACCAGCAGCGTTCCTGTTGTATTGCATTACCAGAGTATTCGTCCTGAACTTTTATTTACATGGAACAAAGAGATTTCCGGTAAGGTAAAAGGCATGAACGAAATAATCCTGAATAAATACCTGCGGTTCGAAGATCATCAGTACCTGCCTTCGGTACTGGACAAGATTCGTGTGGAATCACAACGCGATATCCAGGAGTATGGCTTCAGTCAGCTGAAACTTGTGATCGCTTTTTTAAACTGGCACAATCTCAAAGAGGATACCGCTGAACGCATTCAGAGTCCGTTGTTATTGATTCCGGTTGAATTAAAGAAAAATAAAAAAATAAAAGAAGATCATTATGTCTTGAATGTGCTGGCAAACGAAGCAGAAGTAAATCCCGTGTTAGCAAATCATTTGCGTGATTTGTATGGCATTAAATTACCCGACTTTATTGACCTGGATGAGATGAGTCTGGAGCAGTTCTATTCATTGTTGAAAGAGCAGATTGAAGGTGCTAACCAGGGCATTTCTCTTAACTATATTGATAAGCCCAGAATCAAACTGATACAGAGTGTTGCCAGACAAACGATCAATAATTATAAAAAACGTATAAGACGTGCCGGTGAGTTTGGTACTTATAAAAATTTATCCTACAGCTACCAGACTGAAAGCTACAGACCGCTGGGACTGGAGATCTTCAGGCAGCGTGTAGAGCCCCGCAGTACATTTCTGGAATTTCTGATCAACGATGATATCAAACTTTCATCAAACCAATTAACCGATACCAGAAAGAGAGAACTTTTTGAAATGGTTGAAAGTGAAAAAAATCCATACAGTTGGGATTTTGATGTATGCAATATTGTGCTCGGCAATTTCAACTATAAAAAAATGAGTCTTGTCCGTGATTACAATGAAGTTATTGAGTCAGGCATCAATCATAATGTATTTGAAGAATTATTCAGTTCTGAGCCTAAAAAACAATCGCAGCATGCGTTCAATTTAAAAAATCTTTCCGACTGGCATCATGTAATTACTGCAGATCCTACGCAGACAAAAGCTATTCTGCAGAGTCGTACCGGTGAGAGTTACATCATACAGGGACCTCCAGGCACAGGCAAGAGCCAGACCATTACCAACCTGATTGCAGATTTTGTTTCCCAGGGAAAAAAAGTACTTTTTGTGTGTGAGAAGCGTGCTGCTCTTGACGTGGTGTATTACCGCTTAAAGCAACAGGGGCTGGATGAATTGTGTTGTTATATCCACGATAGCCAGGGCGATAAACGTGAGTTTATACAAAACCTGAAAGGTACATACGAAGATTATGTGCAGAATAAAATGGATCTTTCATCTATTGCTGCTAAACGCTCACAGTTATTGGAAACGATGCTTTTGCAGCTCAGACTGATAGAGAACTTCCACAATACCCATTTGGCTAAACATGAGTTGGCGGGCAGTGAAATACGACACCTGATTCACCAGTTGATTGACCTGAAAAATTTCTTACGTTCTTTCCCGGCAAAAGAAGAAGAGCTGATTCCGCATTATAAGTATTGGGAGTCTTTCGGCACCATTATAACTGATCTTGGAAAGGCACTTGAAGAGTCTGGTGCAGAAGCAATCTTCCACGAACATCCGTTCAGTAAAATCAACGAAGCGGTATTTGTTTCAGACCAGCCGCATACGTTGTTGGATCGACTGTTTGCTGAAGCACAGAATAATCTGAAGGTGGTTGCTGCTGTGATCCAGGAAAATAATATAGACGAAGCATTTACATCTTTTTCTGTGATCAAGCGGTTGGCAGGTATTGCTGCAGCGTTACAACCGTTGAACGAACACGGAAATTTTTATCTCTTCGATCCCTCACATACAGGTACGATTGCGTTTGAGAAAAAAGTGAGCGCATACAAAAATCTTATACAGGAGCTGGATGCGGCACGGGGGAATACAAAATTCTGGAAAACAAAATTCAGTGAACAGGATGTTATTCAGGGAATAGAAATCTCCTCTGCAAAAGAATCTTCATTCTTCCGATTCTTAAGCGGTGATTGGAAGGCATTGAAGAAACAGGTTGACCAGAGTTATGATTTTTCAAAACATCAGGTGAAACCAAAATACAAACAGATCCTGCTTCAACTGCAGGCAGAATATAACGCCGCGGCAGCGCTTGCCAACGCAGCAAAGCAAATCGAAAATGAGTATCGTTTCTCTGATCTTCAATCAACATATACGTTCATTGAAATGATTCGTGTAAAGAAAGATGATGCTGAAATACAATATCTCTTGCAGGCTGAAAATGCAACCAAGCTTGTAAGAGACCTGCATAAGCTGGCTGCTTTATTCCCACATCTTGAATCTCTTCTGGAACAAGGTATGAGTGATTATGCTGATACGCTGATCAGTGAACTGCTGGATCAACTTGAAAGTATACAGATCAACGCAGAAGGGCTTTCGGAGTTATTGCCCTCCCTGCGTGCTTTCACTGGTGTTGATCCCCAGGTGAAACACCTGTTGCGAAGCTTACCGTTAACGCCGAATGAAGTACAGGCAAACATGGCACAGAAAACGTTCAATCATATTGCAAGGGAAAACAAGGAATTTGCGGTTACAGATTATGCATCCGTGGAAAAAGCCGTCCATAACATTCAGATCTTATACAAACAATTACTGAAGCAAAATGCAGATTTGATTCGCGCATCTATCCGTAAGAATTTCCTGGATCATCTGGAACTAAGTAATATGGCTGTGAGCCAGCTTTCTGCAGAACAGAAAGTGTTTAAAAAGAATTACAACGAAGGGCGTAAAATTCTGGAGAATGAGTTTGCGAAAAGTATGCGTTATAAAAGCATCCGTGAGTTGTCTGAAAAAGAAAGCGGAGAAGTGTTAAGAGATTTAAAGCCGGTATGGCTGATGAGTCCGCTAAGTGTGAGCGACAGCTTACCTTTGCAGATCACATGCTTTGATGCTATTATCTTTGATGAAGCCAGCCAGATCACCCTGGAAGAAGGTATTCCATCTCTGTATCGTGCACCGCAAATTATCATTGTTGGAGATGATAAGCAAATGCCACCGTCTAATTTCTTTACTGCAAAGGCAGAAGATCCGGATGACCTCGAAGAATTAGCAGAACAGGAAAATGATGAATTGCTAAGTAACGATGCTGACAGTCTGCTTGCACAGGGCGCAAGAAAGCTGAATAGTGTGATGCTGGGCTGGCACTACCGCAGCCGTTATGAAACCTTGATTAGCTTTAGCAATCATGCGTTTTATAATGCAGCTCTATTAACAGTTCCTGATAAAACCATTCATCACCAGGAAAAGCAACCAATTGTTATACAGAAGGCAGAGGAGGGTAGTAGTAATGCTGCAGCTCTTTTTGATCGCAGTATCAGTTATCATTTTCTGGAAAATGGTCTGTATGAAAAGCGAGCCAACCTGGATGAAGCAGCGTACATTGCGCAGATGGTACGCGAGATCCTGAACCGCAAATCACCGGAGAGTATTGGTATTGTTGCGTTCAGCCAGGAACAGCAGCATGCCATTGAAGATGCATTGACAAAGCTGGCTTCGACAGATAAGAACTTTGAGAACCTGTTGGAAGCCGCCTATACACGCACTGAAGAAGATCAGTTTGTAGGTTTGTTTGTGAAAAATCTGGAAAATGTTCAGGGCGATGAACGGGATATCATCATCATGAGTGTTTGTTATGGATTTGACCGGAAAAAGAAAATGATCATGAACTTCGGTCCGATTAATAAAAAAGGGGGAGAGAAGCGATTGAACGTTATTTTCAGCCGTGCTAAAAAACACATGGCGGTGGTAAGTAGTATCAAGCATTTCAATATTAAAAATGAATACAATGCAGGAGCGAATTACTTTAAAAAATTCCTGCAGTATGCTGAGCTGATCAGCGAAGGGAATACGGCCACTGCCCGAACCATTCTTGATGGACTGGTACTCGATAACAAACAGAAAGTTGCTGTTCCGCAAAGCAACATTGTGCTTGAGCAGATCAAACAGGCGCTTGAAAAGGAAGGCTATGAAGTTGCGGAACATGTTGGACAGTCGGGCTTTAAATGTTCATTGGCTGTGAAGGCAAAAAGAGGAGATGATGAATATACGCTGGGTATTTTGCTCGATGATGATATGCATTACAGCAATGAAAATTTAATGGAACAGTATTTTCAGCGACCGGCGGTATTGCAGAGTTTTGGCTGGAGAACGATTACCATCTTTGCCAAGGACTGGTTTTTACAACCCGATCGTGTACTACAGCAGCTTGTTAAGCGTATTAAAGAAGAACCGTCACCAATCGTTTCTGATCTTGTTATCGAATCGAATACGGTAGACAATAATGTTTCGCAGAAAATTTCAGAAGATAGCGTAGTGCCTGTTGCTCCTGCTGTTGAACCTGTGAAAAAGGCAGAGATCCCATCGCTGTATTCGGACTTAGTATTTCAAGAATTGATCTTTAAAGATGAAAGCAGTCACAAATTCTGGAAGGTAGCTTTTGATTCTGCAGCTAGTAAGTTGATCATTTGTTTCGGTCGTGTTGGTACCAAAGGGCAGACCCAGGTGAAAACTTTTGCGTCACCGGAGTTGCCTGAAAAGGAAAAAGAAAAGATGATTCGCGAAAAGTTGAACAAAGGATATGCGGAGGTATAATTATAAATTATGAGTTATGAATTATGAATTAGACGCCAGTTATGAACTGGCGTTTTCTTTTTTCGAAAGAGCTATTCGGAATCCTCACCATAGTCTGGCACACAGACCACCAATGGAACCGATGCCATCGCTTTAAGCGATGGCATCGGTGTTTATACGCGACGGCTGTTCTCAATATGTGGTCTTACTGTCGCCAGTCAAAGACTGGTACCTTTTGTTTTCCAGTCTTTGACTGATTGAATGCATTAATCCTTTTTCACCGGCTATTCGGAATTTGCATTCGCCGCGGAACCGAATGCAGATAAAAAAAGGATTTATAATCTTTTTATCCTGCTCACCATTGTTTGTTGTAAAGAAACCTCCAATGAATCGATGCCATCGCTTTAAGCGATGGCATCGGTATTCTTCTCACCATGGTCTGTGGCACACAGACCATCATACTATTGGTACTCCCGCTGGGGCGAGGAGGGCACAAGCGAATGCTTGCGCCAGCTAGTGCTAAAAGATTGTACGGGATGTCGATAAGGAAGCAGTAGCACGGATGCATTCGGAACTTCGTTCATCGGAAATGATTTAAGAGAGCGAGATATGCATTTTAACGGATATTCTCCCGTCTGGATTTTTTAACTTGTAGCCATATAGTTGGTAAGAGAAAATTTGAAAGAAACAGCTTTCCGGGCGTTCGGGCTGTTTTTTTACCGCTGTTTGAGATACCTCTTTGATCTAATCACAACTCATCACATTGCGTCAATGGCCAATTGCCCGGAAAATCCTTAAACCCAAATTGTCTGCTTGAGCAAAGTGTAGTTAATTATTATTCAATGATATATTCTACTTGTTGAATAATAATTTCAATATGAAATTATTATTTCTTTTGTCTTAGCAATGGTATTTATTTAGTAACTTGCTAGATAGATTGTTAAGTTTTTAAGATATAGTATTTTCATTTACTATAATAT
>JAGKWN010000027.1 GCA_021151805.1 Cytophagaceae bacterium
GATTAGTTTACCTTTGAAGCTTATTGCTTTAGAAATTTTAAACACAGGATAACAAAATTTCGTAGTTATCAGGAACAAAATTAAATTTTACAATGGCTGCTCGTTTTAAAATTTATTTATTTTTAGTGCTATCCTTCCTGCTTCTTCAGGCAGGCAACAACTGCTTTGCAGCGGGTTCAATAACTGTTTCTATAGATTTAAATGGTGTAACTGTAATTCCAGGTGGTTCCAAAAATGTACAAGTATGTAAAGGTTCTATCTTCAATTTACTGGTAAAGAATATAGCCAGCTCTGCTCCTTCGGGTTCTGCAGTATACGAATGGAAAAACCTGGATTCCTTGAAAACATTAGCGTCCCAACAAATAAATACCGGTGATGCCGGAAGATGGGTAGCCACAATAAAATATTATAATACCAGCACTTCCAGCTGGACTTCAGCATCTGATACGGTATATGTTTCTTATTATACATCGAGCGGTTTTAAAATCACTACCACCACAGGAGTACCCATTACCGGTTCGAATATATTTGTTTGTGGAAGTAAAGACAGTACTTTCCTTGCGTCTCCCGGCTATACGGATTATGTCTGGTATAAGAATAGTAGTTCTAATGTTGTCAGCACCACAAACAGTCTAACCATTACGCAGGCAATGTTATCCGCATCCGAAGGAACGGTTTCGTTCTTTGTTACAGCAAAAAATTCTTTGGGATGCGACGTTTCGACACAGCAAAATATACGACGAGACAATTCCTTTGCTGTGAACCTTGGTCCCGACCAGGTGCTTTGCTCAGGAACTCCGGTTACGCTTTCCTCTCCCGTTACTCCTCCGCCAAGCGTAATCTTTCTATATAAATGGAGTACAGGTGCGTCTAATGTTTCCTCAATATCTGTAAATACTGCCGGCACCTATACATTATATGTAACCAGTAACGGATCTAAATGTGTATTGAACAGTTCCGTTAAGATCTCATACATAACACCACCTGTAGTAACCATTACTCCGGATACAAGTATCTGTTACGGAACTTCGGTTCAGTTAAATGCCAATATTACCGGCAACGGAACTTACAGCTATGCATGGACACCAACAACTGGCTTATCCAACCCATCCATCAGTAATCCTGTAGCGACTCCAACAGCGGTAGGTCCTACTGTATATACTGTAAAAATTACAGATGCACTCGGTTGCTCCGGCGGTAGCTCAAAAAGTACTACCATCACCATGCTGGCTCCATACACAAATCCTTACTTTACGCTGGATGCCGGCAATGACACAGCCTTCTGCTACAACCAGGCTAGTCAGCTGAATGCAACCATTACAGCAGCCTCTCCCAGCACCTATACCTGGGATTGGGGACCAGGACCTGGTTTTAATACACCCACTATCCAAAACCCACTCTTTACTTCTACCGATGTTGGAATGAAAAAATACGGTGTTACCGCTACCGATGCCAAAGGCTGTAAAAAAACAGATTCACTATTGATTGTGATCAACCCTGCACTATCTGTAACCACAAGCTTTACAGACAGTACTCAGTGTGTCGGTAATACAGTACAGTTATACGCTTCCGCTTCAGGCGGCAGCTCTGCCGTTTATGGATTTAACTTTACACCACCCAACGGTGTAATTTCAGGTAATCAGTTTACCTACCTGCAACTCAAGGAGGGCCCGGAGGTTATTTCAGTAACCGCTGAAGATGCTAAAGGCTGCATGAGCTCGGCAGTTGATGTAACCATTACAGGTTATAGACCTTACATTAAAGTAGCCGAAGGAGAAGATACTTCTGCTTTTGGCGGAAACCCATTGGTACTGGTAGCAGATATCAAAAACAAACCGAACATTAAAATCGACTGGTACGAACAGTTCACCGATGCATTTTTAGTAAGCGGCCCAACCTATACTTCCACAAAGAATGAAACGGTATATGCGTTCTGCAAGGATACAGTATTTGTATGCACCAATGCAGACACAGTAAGGGTTGAACACCTGGATGCCAATATGTATGTGATTTACATACCCAATGTTTTTTCTCCTGAAGCAAGTAGTGAAGAAAATCAAAAGCTGAAAGTTTATGGCACCTTAATTCAGGAGGATGGTTTTAGTTTCAGAATTTATAATCAATGGGGACAGTTGGTTTACCAGACAAATTCGTTTTCAGAAGCCAATACAAAAGGTTGGTCTGGTGAAGTAAAAAATAACAGTACCAAACAATCATCCAATGTGTATACCTATACCGTTGATGGCAAATTTTTTGATGGTTCTTCCTTCAGCAGGGCCGGGACAGCCACTATGCTCCGGTAAAACTATATACCCAGGCATTTCTATTCTCTGGAATATTCGTATTTTTGGAAATGATTAACCGGACCTTTACCGTAGTTTTCTTATTTCTCAGTTCTATTATTGTACATGCGCAAATTGACAAGGAATTCTGGTTTGCAGTTCCCTATGCCAATCCAAGCAATGGAAGAGCACCGGTATACTTACGGCTTGAAGCCTTTACACAACCAGCAACAGTTACCATTGATGTACCCGCTAATCCAGCCTTACAGCCCAAAACAATTACAATCGCTGCCAACAGTTCTTATTCCTTTGATCTCACAGGCTGGCTGGCTGATTTAGAAAATATTCCTGCCAATACCATTCTCAACAAGGGGTTGCATGTTACCGCAACCAAAGAGATCAGCGTGTATTATGAATTGTTTGGAGCCAGCATTTTCGCCCCAGGTACCAACAGCGACATCTTCACATTCAAAGGTAGAAATGCCCTGGGAAAACTCTTTTATACGCCATTCCAAACCCGTTGGGACAACCAGGTAGATATTGATGCCTGGGCTTCTTTTGATATTATCGCAACGGAAAACAATACCGTTGTAACAATTACACCAAGCCAGGATATCGTGGGCCACCTTGCTTCTACCCCCTTCACCATTGTCCTGCAGAAAGGACAAACCTGGAGCGGACAATCCATCACAACTATTGCTGCCAACAGACCAACCGGAACAAAGATAGAATCCACCAAACCTATTGCTGTAACCGTAAAAGACGATTCGATGCTTTTGGAGGCACACTGGGACATGGGCGGCGACCAGATCATTCCGGTAAGCCAATGCGGAACTGCTTATTTTGTATTGAAACACCTGCTGCTCTCCTTAGAACCTGATAATGATTTTGCCTATGTGCTGGCAACCGAAGACAATACACAGATATTCATAGACGGAGCCGCAAGTCCGTTGATCACGCTCAATGCCGGTGCGCAAACAGAAATACCTATTAACCAGGCTACCTATATTACATCATCTGCACCGGTATACGTATTGCATGTAACAGGTTTCGACCGTGAACTGGCCGAAGCAATCATTCCCCAGGCAAGATGTACCGGCTACAAAGAAGTTGGTTTTATCCGCTCCAACACAGAAGATCTTATATTGAATATCCTCACGAAAAAAGGGAATGAAAACGCCTTTATACTGAATGGTAAAAACACACTGATCCAGGCAAGTGATTTTTCTGTTATTCCCGGCAATACCGATTGGGTATTCACCAGTAAATATTTTAACTCAACGCAGCTTCCTGCCTTAAGAGCCAACCTGCTAACAAACAGCAAAGGATCATTCCATCTAAGCATTATGAACGGCGGCACAGATACAGGTTTCCGCTATGGCTACTTTTCAGACTTTGGCTTCGTTGACCTCGGCTCCGATACAGTTGTTTGTGCAGGCACACCTTATGAAATTTCTGCCGGCATCCAGAAAGACAGCTACCTGTGGACACCAACAGGTAAAACCACTTCCAGTATTATTGCCCGTGACTCCGGTACTTATTCGGTACTTGTAACAAAAGACACCTGCTCGTTCAGAGATACGATTCACATCAGCTACTATGCCGACCAGGGCGATATCATTTCATCAAAAAATACAGATAGCACCTGTGCCAACCAAACACTTGTGATCAGCACCCAGCCTGTTTATCATGATTTCCTATGGTCTACAGGAGAAACAACAACCAGCATTGCCGTGAATCAAAGTAATAACTATCGGCTAACTGCAAAGAATATTTTTGGCTGTACAGAAAAAGATTCCTTAAAAATCACAGTACTGCCCCTGCCAACAGGAAATATTACCTACAGTCCGCCAAACGATCAAACATTTTGTTCTACAGATATTGTGCATTTAGCTGCACCAGCAAACTTTAGTTCTTATCTTTGGCATACCGGAGAAACGACTCAGAATATCCAGACAACTAAGACCGGGGATGGAATATATTCGGTTGTATTAACAGATAGTTTGGGCTGCAAAAATCCGGTTTACCTGGAAGTAGATTGTTCGGTCTTCATAGAAGTATATAACCTGATTACTCCCAATGGCGATGGGCTCAACGATTTCTTTGAAGTATCCGGACTATTGAATAACACCTATGCACTCAAAATTTATAATAGCTGGGGCGCTTTGGTATATTCAAACGATAATTACAATAATATCTGGGATGCTGAACCTCTCGAAGACGGGGTTTATTATTTCAGTCTTACTCATTACAAAGGAAAACGAAACATAAAAGGCTGGTTTCATGCGATTCATTAAAATATTATTTTTTACGCTGCTTGTATTCATCTGCGTTCAACAACGGGTAAAAGCTGCTCCTGAAGTACCCGATACCGTTAAGGTTGGAAGCTATATCCTGAGTTTACATGATATCAATTTTCATGATAAAGAATATACCATGCGTTACTGGCTGTGGTTTGTATACAACAATCCCCGCTTCGACTTCACCACGCAGGTAGAAGTTCCCAATGCGAAAAGCGTTGAGAAACCTGATGTACTTGTTGATACCATCAATGGTAAAACATGGGTATTGATGAAGATGAAATCAGTAATGAAACAATCCTGGAACGTAAACGATTATCCGTTTGATGAGCAGAATATTGTGCTATCCATTGAAAACACCATGTACGACAAAAAATGGCTGGTATATGAAATAGACTCTGCTGGCAGCAGTTACGCTCCTACGATGAATGTTGACGGCTGGAAGATCAAGAACTTCCGTGTAATGCGCGGAGAAAACGTGTACAACACATCTTTCGGAGATCCCAGAGCAACAACCTCAAAAGCTGAATACGATTCATTCAATATAAAAATGACACTTGAACGCGACGCGATGGGACTGTTCATGAAAATTTTTCTGGGTATGTATATCGCTTTCTTCATTGGCAGTATTGCATTCTTTATTGAAGTGAAAGAAATAGAATCACGTTTTGCACTGCCAGTAGGTGGCCTATTTGCAGCGGTTGGTAATAAGTACATCATTGATTCATTGCTTCCAGAAACCTCTGATTATACACTGGTTGATACACTGCACTCAATCACCTTTGTGTTTATTTTCCTTTCCATCTTCCTGATTGCTTATTGCACACAGCTGCATGAAAAAAATAAAGCATTTAAAGCTGAGCGTGTAAATATCATTGGTTCAAGGATTATGATTACCAGTTATATTCTGCTGAACATCTTCTTTGTTTCAATGGCAGCATTCTTTTAAAATCAGATCAAAGATTTATGTCTATTTCACTTGACACCATACGCATCGGTAAGAAGTATTACATCATTAACTATGGTGAAAGACATGAGTTTATTGTGCTGAGACGTATTGCGGAAAATAATTATCTGATTAAGGACCTGCTGACCCTAGAAAAATATGAGCTGCAGGAATTTATTGCCTACGGAAAGGGCGATGATTTTGAACTGTTCGAATTATAGGCATAACCCCTTCAACTCCTGCTCGTAATCAAACTGAAGATCTTCATGCAACGTTTTCAGTGCTTTTTCAACTTTGGTCAATTGACGATAATACAGATTTTCAATAACGGTGCTGTGACTGATCTTAATATCTGCTGCTTTCATTTTTGAACAGAAGTACATCAGTACTTCAATCTCTGTTTGCTTGATCCCGGAATACTTCACATACTTTGTCACAGAACGAACAATCTTTTGCAACCCTTTCTTGGCTACATAGAGATTGCTGGTGTTCAGCAGTTCGAACTGTTCATCGACATCGGCCTTGATAGCGGCGATATAATCCGCTTCATTACCCGCTTCAAAAATAAGATACGTAAGAAGCTCCTTGCTCTCTTTTTTATATTTAGCCAAACGAATGCAGATCTCCACCAGCTCTTTGGGTGAGAGCGCCTGCAATTCTTTCTTGAGTTCGTTTAAGGTAGCTGCTTTCATCCGGCTTAGTCAAAGAATCTCCAGCTGATCCCAAAGTCGATCGTCCAGGGAATGCCTGTATAATATGGCGTTGCACAATATCCTTTCTTCGGCGTAATCAAACCTTTCACATTCGCCAGTTTCACAAAAATACGGGCTGTACGGATCTGCATATTTACAAAATAATCAACCACAACATACCGGTCGATGTAATTAAAATCCATACCCCCATTGCCCGTATAGGTGGTAACGTAATACTGCTGCATCAGCGGATTGTAACCATTGGACTGGAAAGAAGAGCGGTACAATACATCAAAACCTGTTTGTAGTAAGGTCGCACGTTTAAACAGCCACGCTTCAATAAAGAGCTGCGTGGCATTCACCACCTGCGGCATCTGCAGCTTGCTGTATCTGCCCTGGTCAAGCGAATTATACTGGAATTCATTGTAAACATGGATCTTCCACAAATTAAAGCGCAGTCCTAATTTAGCCTGGATATGTGTGATAGCAGTATCGTACTGGGCTGGTGTACCGGCTTCTGTAAAATAGATGTAATTTTTATACTGATTCCATGCAACCGAAGGAATAACATCTATTTTTTTCTTTTTGAAACCATATTCCGCAGACAGATGGTTTACATATTGTAAATCAAAATCAGTTTTATTCCATTTAACCAGATTACTTTGATAATGACTTTGTATCATACTCGGCGATACTGCCCAGGTGCTGCCTTCCAGCCTGAAACCTTTATGCACGAAAGACAGTGAAGCATTATAATTATTTTTAGTAGAATCTTTCGGACTAGCCAACGTGTTCGTATGATTCAATACACCCCAATCCACGCTTGCTTCGGCATACGACTTCCCTTCTTCGTCGAAATACCTTCTCAAAATTCCATCCACATACCATTCTGATGTATAGCGGTTATAAGGCGAAATCGAATCGTAATATTCGCGCTGGCGCATCGTCACGTAGCGGTTCTTGATAAAGGCAGCATAAAAGAACTTGCTACTGCTCCCCTTCACACCTGCGCGGTTATCCATGAAATTAAAATCGGTTCGGTCTGCGATGGAAACCGTATCGTATGCGCCTCCCGGAGTATATGCAGAGAAACGTTCGTAGAAAGGTTCGTTGGTAGCCAGACTATTGTCGGTATAGCGGTTGATTTTTCTTGAAAAATCAAAGCGATGAAACAGCTGCAATTTATCACCTTTCACAAGATCATAATGCTGGTAGACCCGGTAATTGTAGCGTTTATCCAACGAGCGCGCATTGATCAGCCATACGGTGCTCAGCTGATTGTTGAACATGTCGTATTTATCGGCAAGCTGCATCTTTCCATCATCACCAACCACCGAATCCAGCTTGATACCACCATTCTCAAAGTTATGCGCCTCCATGTAATTGAACGATGCCAGTAAAAAGTAACGTTCATTCTTCGAATGATGCGACACAAAAAAATCAAAGGCATAATTCTCTGCCTGCTTATCATTACGCGTTACGTAACCGATAATTTTCTTGGACACAATTCTGCGCAGGTCAATCCCGAAATTCCATTGTGCATTGATGTTTCGCGTGAAAGACGCTTCCATGCTCTGCTGCCCCCTGCTGCCTTGGTAATACTTCAGTTCTGCATATGGAGATTTGGTATCGAAATATTTGATGTTATTGGCATTGTATTCAAACGGACTATACACATTAAAACCTGTTTGCAAACCTGTTTGTGACGGCAGATGCGAAGTAATACACTGAATCGGTGTCACCCAGTTCCCCAAATCCTGGCTATACTGAGCATTGCGATATATATACCCGTAACGCTGTATGCTTGCCAAACTGCTATCTACCTCTGTTTTTAATCCCCTGTTATAAAACACATCCGTTTCTGTACCATAGCGCACGCTGTGATACCCATAGAGCTGTTTGGTAGAATCATCGAGGATCTGCGCACCGGAAGAAAAAATTATTCCTGTAAAAAGAATAATACCGGTAACACGTTTTAATAATGTATGAATGAAATATGACATTTATGAATGATTGATAAGACTGTTCAGTCTCTGAGTAATTTTAGTATCTATAACAGACAGAAGTTCTTCCTTGTTTGTCTGAATAAGTAAATCGATTGGAATATACATCCAGGTATTTTCAATACCACACGTTTTAAACAAAGGTACAACTTTAACCCAATCTTTTTCAGTAGTTAACACCTGCGCCTTCGGATTCCGTTGCTGAAGCTCCTGAACGGTCTTCAAGTCAGTTTCTGTGTATGTATAATGATCTTTCTTATTGATGTGTTCTATAACCCGTAGTCCTTTCGTTGCAAGATATTCCACCAACGGACCGGGATTGGCAATGCCTGTAACCAGGATTATCTGGTCGAAGTTTCCACCGTTTGTTTGTCTATTTGTATAAGCTCCGTATTGAATGGCTGTATAATGCACCGGAATCTGTTTGTGGGCATAGCGATGAATCGTTTCATGATCCAACGGTTTATGTACCGTCGGACTTTTCGTTACCACTACCATATCGGCGCGGGCCGCGCCGCTTCTAAATTCCCGCAGCATACCAGCAGGCAGAACATAATCTTTATAAAAAGGATCTTTATATTCTGTAAGCAGGATGTTCACATCCCGTTGAATTCTTCTATGCTGGAATCCATCATCAAGAATGATCAATTGCAATCCTGGTATTTGTTGCAGCAATTGTTGCGCACCTGCAACCCGGTCTTCACATACAGCTACCTGGTAACGCCCGGCAGCATGGGTATATAATTGCAATGGTTCATCGCCAATAGTAGCAGCGGTTGAATCTCCGTTTGCCAGAACAAAACCTTTGGTTTTGCGACCATACCCTCTGCTCAGGACAGCGATTTTATATGATGAGGAAAAATGATTCAATAAGAATTGAGTGAAAGGGGTTTTACCGGTGCCACCGGCTTTCAGATTGCCGACACAGATCACGGCTACAGGGACCGGATAACTTTTAAACCAGGATCTATCATATAAGTAATTCCTGCAGGAGGCAATTGCTCCATACAGGATTGAAAACGGCCACGCTAAAATTTTCAGAAAAATCACCTTATATTTATCCTACGATTAATTTTAAAGCAAATTGCAAAGTCAGGCTCATTTTCACAAATCCTATGCCACGTATCGCCGATCTTATTTCCCATTTAGAACAAATTGCCCCCCTTGCGTATCAGGAAGACTATGATAATTGCGGATTACTGACCGGAAATCGCCAGCTTGAATGCTCAGGTGTAGTCGTTTGTCTGGATGTGATAGAAGCGGTCGTAGATGAAGCGATAGCTAAAGGATTTAATCTGATCGTTGCACATCACCCCGTGATTTTTAAGGGTTTAAAAAAGCTAACGGGAAGCAATTATGTAGAGCGTTTGCTTATAAAAGCCATTCAGCACAACATTGCCATCTATGCCATTCATACCAACCTCGACAATATCCAGGATGGTGTAAGCGGCGTGCTTGCACAGAAGCTGAAGCTGATCAATACGCAGGTATTATTGCCTAAAAAAGGCTTGCTTGCCAAGCTGGTAACCTTTGTACCGGTTGATGCTACCCAGAAAGTACTCGATGGTATCTTTGCATCCGGTGCCGGTAGTATCGGCAATTACAGCGAATGCAGTTATTCGGTTTCAGGTACAGGCACTTTTAAACCAAATAACCAGGCAAATCCGGTAATCGGCTCAGCCAATCAGCTTGAAAAAGTTGCCGAAAACCGCATTGAAATCATTTACCCGAAACACCTCGAAGGCCGCGTAGTTGCAGCTTTGCTGGCAGCACACCCATACGAAGTTCCGGCATACGATCTTATTCCGCTTGAAAACAAGAACATGGAAGTAGGCAGCGGCTTTGTGGGTGAACTGGAAAAAAGTATGTCGAAGGAAGATTTCATGGCTTATTTAAGCAAAACACTTTCTCTGGACTGCATCCGGTATACGACTGCTTTTCAAGGAGAAATAAAAAAAGTTGCTCTCTGCGGCGGATCGGGTAGTTTCTTATTAAGAAATGCAATTGCCTCAAAAGCAGATGTTTTAATAACGGCCGACTTTAAATATCACGATTTTTTTGACGCCGAGGATCACATTTTGGTATGCGATATCGGTCATTATGAAAGTGAAATTCATACAAAAGAACTTTTAGTGAATGTTTTAACAAAAAAATTCACTAATATTGCAGTCATTTTATCGAGTATTCATACAAACCCAATCGGTTACTATAAACTGTAAATGGAACAATCTACAATCGCTCAAAAATTAGATGCTTTAGTTAAGCTACAATCTATCGACTCAAAGTTAGATGAAATCATCAAAGTAAGAGGAGACCTTCCTGAAGAAGTTAGAGATCTTGAAGATGAATTAGCTGGTTATGAAACCCGATTAGCCAAACATGAAGGTGAGATCCACGTCATGGAAGATGGCATCAAGAACTTCAAAAACAGTATCAAAGAATCAGAAAAACTGATCAAGAAATACGAAGAGCAACAAAAGAACGTGCGTAACAACCGTGAGTTTGATGCCATCAGCAAAGAAGTTGAATTGCAGCAATTAGAAATGCAGGTTTCTGAAAAAAGAATCAAAGAAGCATTGCAGCAGATCGAATTCAAAAAAGAAGAGATCAAAAAAACAGAATACAATTTAAGCGAGCGTAAAAAAGATCTTGAAAACAAGAAGCAGGAACTTGAAGTAATTGTTTCTGAAAGTCAGGATGAAGAAATTAAATTGAACAAAGAACGTGAAAAAGCTGCGAAGCAGATCGAAGAGCGTTTATTGAATTCATATACAAAATTGGTTAACAACTACCGTAACGGTTTAGCTGTAGTATCCGTAAAACGTGGTGCTTGCGGCGGTTGCTTCAACACTGTACCTCCACAACGTCAGGGTGAAATCCGTGAAAGAAAGAAGATCATCGTGTGCGAACACTGCGGTCGTATTCTTGCAAACGTTGAATTTGTAATGGAAGCTGCGAAAAAATAATAAAGAAGATTCGTTGAATTCTTTTTTCAAATATTTAGTAACAAAAAGGGTGTATTCATGGATACGCCCTTTTTTGTTATGTATTGTTTGTTACAGCGCCTATCCCATCCACTCCTCTGCAACGTATTACTTCAATACAGAACTGGAGATTGCCTACAAAGAGATCCTTGAACTTAAAACCAGCGACGCTACCCAACGCCTTACCAAAGAACAATTACGCGACCCTTCAAACGGTGTTACCGTATATCTGCTTTCCCTGAGCAAAACAACAGAACTAATCGCGACAGAAGATTTCGCAGCCTACAAAACAGCCAAAGCATTTGAATCTGCTTATGTAAAACTACTGAATGCGAACAACCAGCCAGCTTCTCCCTACCATAAATTCTGCCTGGCTGAAGTGCGCATGCAATGGGCGTTTACAAAGATCCGCTTTAATGAATTAGCCGAAGCCGCGATCAATGCAAAGCAGGCACTGAGCTTGTTAAACGACAATTTAGCTGCAGCACCTTCGTTTACACCTACAAAAAAATCATTAGGTCTGCTGAATATCGTCATGGGTTCTATTCCATCATCCTATTCCTGGATAGCTTCTTCCCTTGGTTTTAAAGGCAATATCCAACTGGGTGTGCAAATGATCCAGGCTGTGATCGACAGCAAATCCATCTATCTGCAGGAGGCAAGTCTGATCAAGATCATTGCAGAGCAATACATATTAAACAAAGATTCCAATATGGAATCAATCAAACAATTACAGGCAAAGTATCCGAACAATATTCTGTATACTTATTTGTATGCATCCATCTTAAGTAAATATGCCCAATCTGAAAAAGCTTTGAAAGTTATTGAATCCATTTCAGATGAAGATATTCATACATATCTGCCGGCATTCGATTACCTGCATGGTGAGCTGCTGCTTCAGCACGGACAATATGTTTCATGCAGAATATACCTGAATCGTTTCTTAACCAATTTTAAAGGTAAGAACTTAGTAAAGGATACGTATTTTAAATTATTCCTGAGTTATTGGCTGGTGAACGAAGACGAAACAGCCATGACCTACTGGAAAGCCATACCAAACGTAGGACAGGCCTCGTTTGAATCGGATAAGTATGCACAGAAGATCGCCGTGAATAATGAACTTCCCAACAAGCAGCTTACGAAAATTCGCTTATGTACAGACGGTGGACTTTATACCAAAGGGTTTGAAATCTACAACCTGACCAACCTAAGTGATTTCACTACCAAAAAAGATAAGCTGGAATATTATTACCGTGCAGGAAGATTGTACCAGAAATCAGGCAAGGAACTGGAGTCTATTCATTACTATGAAAAAGTAATTTCGCTTTCTGATGTAAAAAACACTTACTATTTTGGCCCGAACTCGGCCTTGCAACTAGGCTATATTTATGTCAAAATGAAAAACACCGAACGGGCTAAATACTACTTCAACCTGGCAATCGCCTATAAGAATCACGAATACGAAAACAGTATTGAACAAAAAGCCAAGGCTGCTTTAAACGATCTCAAATGAGCAGCATACGCTTACATAATACCCCCACAGCATTCATTACAAAGGCATTACCATGGCTTGAAAGCAGGTATGAAACCATTTCCTACCTGAACCCCAACAGCTATGATCAATATCCACACAAACCTTTCAGGCACTTACTCGCATTCGGTGCTGAGCTGCAGGTAGAAGTACCGGATGATCAGGTTGTCTTTAACGTATGGAACCGTTTACGCAGCAAGTATTCTAAAGACTGGTTGTTTGTATTTATTTCCTATGATGCAAAAAACAGTGTTGAGCAATTAGAGTCCACTCAGCCTAAAGGTATTAACAGCAAAGCAGCAACATTTTTTATTCCTGAACATGTATGGGAATTAACTGCCGACAGTATATATATTCTTAAAGGTGAAGGTGCAACATTCATTGAAGAAATTCAACGTGCAACCGCAGCCAGCACTACGAATTCACATGCAGCTATAGAGATCAAACCACTGATCAGTAAGCAAACCTATATAGAGCGTGTAAAACAATTACAGGCGTTGATTGGTAAAGGCGATGCCTATGAAATCAACTATTGCATTCCCTTTTCAGGCAAAGGTAAAATAGATCCGGCAGAAACCTATCTGCGACTGAATACACTGGCTCCTATGCCTTTTTCCGTTTTTTCTAAATGGAAAGATTTCTTTATTCTTTCAGCTTCTCCTGAACGCTTTATAAAAAAAGAAAAAGACACGATCATTTCACAGCCGATCAAAGGCACCAGCAAACGCGGAAGCACGGAAGCGGAAGACTTGGCATTGATCAAAAAACTAAGTCAATCTGAAAAAGAACAGTCTGAAAATACGATGATCGTTGATCTTGTACGCAACGACCTGTCGCGTACGGCCCAGGCCGGATCCGTGCATGTATCCGAATTCAGAGGATTATACTCATTCCCGCATGTACACCAGTTAATCTCTACCATCGAGTCGCAGGTAGATGTTGCTTTTTCTGCCATTGATGTGATACAACATGCCTATCCCATGGGTAGTATGACCGGTGCGCCGAAAGTAAAAGTTATGCAGATCATTGATCAACTTGAAACTGTTTCCCGCGGACCTTTTTCAGGTACGGTGGGCTATATGGATCCGGAGAACAATTTTGATTTTAATGTACTGATCCGGAGTATTTTTTATGATGCAGCCGAGAAAAATATATTTATGGAAGCAGGCAGCGCAATCACCTACTATGCGGACGCTGCAGCCGAATACGAAGAATGCTTATTGAAAATTAACCCCATGATTCAAATAGTAGCTCATTAATTTCCCCTAAACAATGGATAAAGAAATAGAAAATTTTGTAGAACATTCAGATTTCGTCTTACCAGGTATTTTCATCTTTTTGATTGTTTTCTGGTCAAGCTTTTTCTTATTTGGTTTTTCTGTATTTAAGATCAGTACTGGACTTTCAAACTTTTTGTTTGACCGCTATATCCTTTTCAAATACGCGCTGAACTACCAGGAAAAAGCTACGCTGGAATATAAAATTCCTTTTTACAGAAATTTATCACCAGCACTTAAAAGAAAGTTTGAATGCAATGTAAAATATTTTATCCGTAAGAAAATATTTGAAGGCAGGGATAATTTTGTGGTCACGAACGATGTAAAATTAATGGTAGCAGCAGCGGCATCACAAATTTCATTCGGCCACTTCCCCACTATTTATGAGCATTTCAGAAAGATCGTTATCTATCCGGATAAATATTTCTCCGGTGCCACACAGCGTTACCATTTAGGTGAAGTACAATCAAATGGTGTGATCAAACTTTCATGGGCTGCTTTTACAGAAGGTATCCGTGTAAAAAATGACGGTGTTCACGTGGGCTTTCATGAAATGGCCCATGCATTAAAAATTGAAGACTCTACCTTGCACGACATGGAGCATTGCTTTATGGACAAAGTAGCCCTGAATGAATTTCATAAATATTCGTCCGAACGCATCAGAAGCCATATAGACGAAGGCTTTCTGCGTGAATACGCCTTCACCAATTCCGAAGAATTCTTTGCGGTTACCATTGAATACTTTTTTGAAATGCCGAATGAATTAAAAAGAAATGAACCACAGGTATTTGAATATCTCAAGCAGATCTTAAAGCTGGATCCCCTGAATCATCAGAATCCGGTGCTCAAATAAAAAAGATCCTGCTCATAAGCAGGATCTTTTTTTATTAATAAACAAGTTTCAGATAAAGCTTTCGCAACGTATTGTACAGCATGGTAAAGACGAGTACACCTGCATTACATAACAGGAACTGAGGCGAGTCATTGTATTGCAGCGCAATAAATTCAAGAATGACTAGTATGCGGATATATTCCACAAAGAAGATCCATTTTTTTTGTTCCAGCAAGGCGCAGCAATTGATCAACGTAAGAATCATAACACTGCTTATAAAGAAATTTGTACTGACTGAAAACTGATCGAAACAAAGAATCAACAACAGCAGCCCCAATAACAAACCGGCAAACTGAATATTAATATACCGCTTGTACCTGCCTGTTCTTCGTTCTATAAAAGGAATAGGTTCCACCTGATTCAGCCAGATTGCTTCCACAATCTCCCTTTCGTCTCCCATCATTGTATCCGGTCTGCCGAATATAATTTTCAATTTATTGGTTACTCCCTGTGTTTGCCGCACCCGGTAAGCAATTTCTATCAGATAATGAAAATGCTGCCACAGAAAACTATGTGTCTTCAAGGGTTTGGTAATACCATAGACAGGCCTGTGTTCTTCTTCTTTAAAGGTCCCGAAGAGTTTGTCCCAGAAAACAAAAACGTCGCCATAGTTCTTATCCAGGTATTCTGTATTCGATGCATGGTGCACCCGGTGGTGGGAAGGTGTAATCAGGATCTTTTCAATCCAGCCCAATTTACCAATCAGTTCTGTATGCGTAAAAAAAGAGTAGGCACCATGGATTACCAATATGATAATAACCATGTCTGCCGGAAAGCCCAGTAAAGGCAATACACACCAGAACACATTGCGCACCATTGCCTGGAATATAGTGATCCTTGTAGAGGTTGTATAATTAAAATCTTCACTCTGATGATGCACAATATGGAAAGCCCATAGAATATTAATTTCGTGCCCAAGGCGGTGATACCAGTACCAAACAAGATCTGTGAGCAATAACAGCAATACCCAGTGGTACCATGCGGGTTCAATGGAGAACAGCGCATAATGTGTGTGAATATACTTAAACACAAAATAGAATACACCGCCGATCCAAAGATTGCATACACGTTCTGCAACCCCAATGGAAAGGTTTGAGATCATTTTTTTATAACTGAAGATTATTCCATAAACCTTCTTTGCAACAGTAAATTCAAGCGCTATAAAAAATAATATCAAGACAATTCCCAATGCATATAAAATCATATACCAATCTTTTTTAGTTCATACAATAAAAAAATCCGATCAAAGCGTGCACCTCAACCGGATTTCCATGAAAAAAAAGTTAACCTACTTGTGCATATGTCAATTCTTCCGAATTGAAATACTCTTCCAATGCTTCATTAAACTGCTCCGGTCTTTCCATCATAGGTGCATGTCCGCAGTCGTCAATGATGCGCAGCTCTGTATTACCGGATAAAAGTTTCTTAAATCGGTAAGCCACGTCCAGAGGCGTGATGCGGTCTTGCCGGCCCCATATTAATAAGGTAGGCGTGGTAATTTCTTTTAATGTTTCAGCAACATTATTACCATTGGCCGCACGTACAATTTTAATTACGCGGATGGATTTGCGGATATCGTTTACGGTTTCAAAAACCTGGTCAACCAGATTCTTCGTAACGATCTTATCGTTGTGGAATGTATATCGTACACGATCTTCGATGTAGGCATAGTCACCGCGTTTCGGATAGCTTGCCCCCATGGTGCTTTCGTATAAGCCTGCACTACCGGTCAACACAAGACGTTTAACCTTTTGTGGAAACGCATGTGCATACAAAATAGCTACCTGTCCGCCTAAGGAATTACCTACAAGCGAAAACTGATTCAGCTTTAATTCTGTAACAAGTTCATGCACATAATTGACAAGTCCTTCCAGACCATCTTTCTGCACTGTTCCATCGTAGATGGGCATGATGGGAACGATTACCCGGTATTTCTTACTGAAGTGCGCAATCGTAGATTGCCAGTTGCTTAATTCTCCAAACAGACCATGTAAAAAGATAATTGCTTCGCCTGAACCTTTTTCATGAAAATTAAGAAACGTACGTTTTTCGGATTTTTTATTATTAAAGATCATAATTTCTGAATGTTAAAATGAGTACTGTGATTATGAAAGAGTAAGGGAATTCGATGTATTATCTTTTACTTCTGACTGGTGTCTGTAAAAGCTGTCTCAGTTCTTGATCAAACAATCTTTTTAATTGATTTTCTTTTGTGATCTGTTGTTTGAATTCGATGTTCTGTTTCAGGTTGGCAAATATTTTTTGAAAATGCTGCAGCACATAGGCATAGTTTTCCGTGGTTATCTGCACAACAAATTCTTTGCGTTCATTATCTACTTCTATATTTACACCATTTACTTTTCCTGAACGGATAAAACCTTTTAGCAACGAGTAGCCATACTCCAGGTCCCACAGGCCAAAGCGGAATATACTTCCATAGCCACCTTTGAAATAGAGTTCAGCATGAATATGGTTTTCAGAAGCCTTTAATCCCGGATAATTTACTTCCATGATTTCAGCCTGGTTGTTTAACCAGCGCGCAACATAATTTGCCGTACGTGAAAAGTCGCCATGCTTGCGTGCTTCTTTCTTTAAAAGTTTAGCAATATAATTTTCATTATCCGGTACAATGAAACTATTCTTCAATGGCAGCCTTCTGTTCTTTTTCAATTTTTCCAGAAAGCCATTTCCGGAAAGATATACATCAGCCTTAGAGGTTAGTGCATTTACGCCTTCAATGATGAATGACTGCACTGGTATATTTTTAAAAATGGTAGGCGAAGCAGAAACATCTGTTAGTACGAAGTCAGCACCATCAATCAATGGCGCATAGATATGGCCCAGGCCACCATACGTATTATCAAATATTACCGGAATGTCGAGCTGATGCGCTTTGTGAATGATGTACCCAAAGTCCTGAATAGCCAGGTTTTGCTGCTGTATGGTGCTGATGTAAATAATTGAAACAGCATGTTGTGTTAGCAGATTTTCCCATTCATCTGCAGAATGATCTTCAACAAAGATGATGTTTGTACCGATGCGTTTATAGATGATCGCATCTGCTTCCCACTGTTTACGGGATTCAAAGCTTAATACATTCCCAGGCTTCCCAGCAAGCAAATGCTTGATCAATGAAAAGCGTGCTGAACGGAAAGTCTTTTTAGCAAGCGCATTTTTACCGCCTTCTAGAATAGCCACCTGCTTTTCCAACTCAAGCAATAAATCTTCATTGGTTATTGTCTTCGGTAACTCATTTACTTTTATATGGGCGTGATTATAAAGGTCAGATATTGTTATAGCTGTCATGGTAGTAATTTTTAAAATGAATAAATAGATTGTGTTTCGCCTGAACAGGCATTGGCGTTAATTACAACAGCGGAAGGCTGCCGGATCAACGTATCGCGAAATCAAAAGTTGTTTTCTCATACATGTAAAATTTATAGTTCCCACTTATTTACTGGGCAGGTTTAGCACCGTACTTCTTCAAGCGGTTGCTATAGGATCATCAAGCCTGCTCTCTTCCCTATTCTGTATAAATTATATGCTTCTTAAGCACTAACTGATGTAAAAGTAGCAGGTTAATTTCAAATAAACAAGTATCTCTATCAATTTAATAGAGATTAAATATAAGGCTCTGATAATGAAGGAAATTATTTTCATTCAGGCTGTATTAAATCTTTCGACAACGATTTAATCCGTGGGTTTTATTCTTTAATGCCGGAATAAATAAATGAAGTATTATGGAATTAAAGCGTTAATTTTGAAACTGAATGAATGCAAAGCAATGATCAAAATCGGTAAAAATAATGTATTAAAAGCCCTGCGCATGACAAGCGTAGGTATGTATCTGGGAAATGAAGAAGGCGAAGAAGTTTTACTGCCGAATAAATACGTGCCTGAAAACTTTCAGGTAGACGATACGATAGATGTTTTTATTTATAAAGACTCTGAAGACCGCATCATTGCTACAAATCTTGAGCCTAAGATTAAATTGAATGAGTTTGCCTGCCTCGTCTGTAAAGATGTAAACAATACCGGAGCCTTCCTGGATTGGGGACTTGAAAAAGACCTGCTTGTACCCTACCGCGAACAAGGAAAGAAAATGGAGATCGGTAAACGGTATCCGGTATACTTATACCTGGATGAGCGTACTGGCCGTCTGGCAGCTTCCAGCAAGATTGAAAGCTTTATAGAAAAGCAAAACGTTAAACTGGAGATCGGTGAAAAGGTAAACTTATTGATCTGTTATAATAGTGACCTGGGTGTAAATGTTATCATTAACAATACATACAAAGGTGTTATTTATCACAATGATCTATTCACCTATATTTCTATCGGCGATAAAGTAGAAGGCTACATCAAAAACATACGTGAAGAAGGAAAGATCGATGTTAGTTTGCAAAAGCCCGGCTATGCGCAGATTGAAGACGCTGCTGAAAAAATTCTATCGAAATTAAAAAGCTCAAACGGTGTATTGAAACTTACCGACAAAAGTGATTCGGAAGAAATCATGTTCCGTTTGCAGATGAGTAAAAAGAATTTCAAAAAAGCCATTGGTGGATTATATAAACAAGGATTGATCCGCCTGGAAGAAGATGGCATTTATCTGGTTTAGAGCTAACGCAAGTATTTGCCCGTAATATATTTTTACAGACCGATGCCATCACTTAAAGCGATGGCATCGGTGTTTACAGCGGACTTGCTTGCATCAGTTATGGTCTGAGAGCCACAGACCATGGAGAGAGCAAACCAAGGTGGCCTGTGAGCCACAGGCCACGGAGACTACATTTTTATCTGTATCAATTTTTATTTTAATCAAGGCTAAAAACCACTGTAAATTGTTGTTAAACCTCAGTTAAAAAATATTATTTAGGAATTCGTACCACAAAATAATCTAAAATCATTTTTGTAGGCAATTCAAATAATAGGCAATATTTTATTTGGTATAAATTGAATAATTGTATTTTCTCCGGCTTTCGTTTTTACAAAATGCAGATTTTAATTCATTAAACAATCACGTACAATTTCATTTATAGAATCTATATGGGACCCATATAGAATCTCTACAAAGCAAAGATGTGTGGAATATTTTTACATTTGATCGTAAATCATTTATTAATCCAAATTTATTTCAACATGTCAGAACTGAACAAACAAACAGCCCTTGGTGATGTAGCCGCAAGGCAGTTGGCCATCGCCACCAGAACGGTACCACAAATGGCAGCCATTACTCCAAGATGGTTGACGCATTTATTAAACTGGATTCCGGTTGAATCTGGTGTATACCGATTGAACAAAGTAAAAGAAGGTAGTTATGCAGAAGTAGATTGTTCAGGCAGAGATGAGCGTGAGCTACCGCATACTTTCATCGACTATGTTGAAAATCCTCGCGAATACAATCTAAGCGCTGTGAACACAGTTCTTGATGTACATACACGTGTTTCAGATCTGTACAGCAAACCTTACAACCAGATCAGCGAACAGTTACGATTAACGATCGAAAGTATTAAAGAACGCCAGGAAAGTGAATTGATCAATAACAGAGAATATGGTTTGTTAAACAGTGTTGCTCCTGCACAACGCATCAGAACACGTGCCGGTGCTCCTACTCCGGATGATTTTGATGAGCTGATCACAAAAGTCTGGAAAGAGCCTGGCTTCTTTTTACTACATCCTTTAGCTATCGCCGCTTTCGGTCGTGAATGTACGCGCAGAGGTGTTCCACCACCAACAGTTTCTCTTTTCGGTTCTCAGTTCATTACCTGGAGAGGTATTCCGCTTATTCCTTCAGATAAACTTCCGATCGAAAATGGCAAAACAAAAATTTTATTGCTACGCACAGGCGAAAGCCGTCAGGGTGTTGTAGGTCTTTACCAACCTGGTCTGCCAGGAGAACAGTCTCCGGGTCTTGCAGTTCGTTTTATGGGCATCAACGATAAGGCTATTGCATCTTATCTGGTATCTCTGTATTGCTCGTTAGCAGTGTTGGTTGATGATGCCATTGCTGTACTTGAAGACGTTGAAATCACAAATTACCATGAGTATAGATACTAATTCAGCAAACCTGCCGGATGCAGGCGCGCTTGAAAAATTAGCCAATGAATTGTTTGTGGCCTTACCGGGAAGTTTCCCCAGTACTGCAGCGTTACGTGAGAAGCTCAACCATTCAACAGGCAGCGATTATTCATTCAACCAGACAGAACGATTTAACATCAATGATCCGCAAACAGCTTTACAGAATCCGCACAACTGGGAAACGCACCAGACGGCTCCAGCTGTGGGCGGCATTGGTATATCTTCTTCTGTTCTTCAGCATACGGATGCTATTGATATAAGATCATTGCATAATTTTCTTCCGGGTGAATCATATCATGGCGGACTCTCTCCTGCTTCCATCGACCAGGGAAATGCAGTAAATGCTGCAAATCCGCAAACGAGCTTTGCCGAACCAAAATACAGAAACGGAAATATGCCTGCGTCCCTTTCAGGAAGCGGGATATCTCCTTCTGTACTTGAACACGGAAAGCAATTTGATAACCTGCCTACCGTATCAGAACAAGCTTATGGAAACGATCTGACCAGCATACTCACTTCCATAAATACGTTTGAACTGAATCCTCAACTACCGCACATCAACGATTCGTCGTTTTACTTTCTTTCCGAGGCCCGTTCTTATAACCTTCAGCAGAAAGGACAATCACAGCAACACATTGCTGTGAAAGATGTGCATACGCCAGCCGGTATACTAGACAAACCGTTTGATGTGAACCTGATCAAAAGAGATTTTCCAATCTTACAGGAACGTGTAAATGGCAAGCCGCTGATCTGGCTGGATAACGCAGCAACCACACAAAAGCCCAAGCAAGTAATTGACAGGATCAGTTACTTCTACGAGCATGAAAATTCGAACATCCACCGTGCGGCCCATGAACTGGCAGCACGTGCAACAGATGCCTATGAAAGTGCACGTCAGAAAGTACAGACCTTCATCAATGCTGCATCTACAAACGAGATCATCTTTGTGCGTGGCGCAACGGAAGCGATCAACCTGATTGCGAAAAGCTGGGGCGAACAAAACTTACAGGCCGGAGATGAAATTATTGTAAGTCATCTCGAACACCACGCCAATATTGTTCCATGGCAGCAGCTGGCAGCGAAGAAAGGTTTAAAGCTGCGTGTCATTCCTGTTGACGACGACGGGCAGATTCTATTGGATGAATATGCCAAACTAGTCGGACCGAAAACCAAGCTTGTTTCATTTACACAGGTTTCAAATGCATTGGGTACAGTAACACCAGCAAAGCGTATTGTTGAACTGGCGCATCAGGCTGGAGCAAAGGTGCTGGTAGACGGTGCACAATCCATCTCACACATTCGTGTAGATGTACAAAATTTAGACTGTGACTGGTTTGTATTTTCCGGACATAAAGTATTCGGCCCAACGGGTATCGGTGTGGTTTATGGCAAAGAAGATCTGTTGAATGCTACAGAACCCTGGCAGGGCGGCGGTAATATGATCGTGGATGTTACGTTTGAACATACTACCTATCATAAAGCGCCTGGTCGGTTTGAAGCAGGCACAGGCAATATAGCAGATGCCGTTGGCTTAGGAGCTGCGCTGGATTATGTGAGCCGCATTGGTATTGATGTCATCAACCAGTATGAGCATTATTTGCTCGTATATGCAACGAAACTGTTGAAAGATATTCCGGGTCTGCGTTTGATCGGAACTGCAGCAGATAAAGCCTCTGTACTTTCCTTTGTATTCGATGGATACAAAACAGAAGAAGTCGGTGCCGCTTTAAATCAACAGGGTATTGCAGTACGTTCGGGTCACCACTGCGCGCAGCCGATCTTAAGACGATTCGGCCTGGAAGCAACCGTGCGGCCTTCACTGGCTTTCTATAATACATGCTCCGATATTGATGTACTTGTTGAAACACTATACCGTCTGCGTAGCGGACATAAAAAGGCTGTCAGATAACTACAAAGATTGAATAATCTTTTAACAACAGGTGAAGATGAAAGAAAATATAAATACACAATCACTGATTGATTTACTGCGAAAGACACACAATGCCGAATGGGAAGCTACGCCATCTTCACACGACGCCATTTTATGGCTGAGCGATCTGGTGCAGTTTCTTTTTCCCAGCAATCATTTGCCAAAACAATCTTCCTATGAAGGGATCCTGAAAAAAAATCAGATTGACCTGGAAAACATTCTGCTGAGTTATCTGGAAGCACATAAGCTTGATATTGCAACAGCAGTAACAAGTTTTTACAATGCCTTAGGAAAAATCTATCAGGATCTGCGTGAAGATGCCGCTAAAATACATGAGTTTGATCCTGCTGCTACAAGCGTGAACGAAGTGATTGTCTCCTATCCGGGATTTTATGCGATCACTGTTTACCGGATCGCGCATCAGCTTGCTATACTCAACATACCAATCCTGCCACGCATCATCAGTGAATATGCACATGGCAAAACAGGTATTGATATTCATCCGAATGCCAAGATTGATGTACCGTTTGTGATTGACCACGGAACAGGTATCGTGATTGGCGCCACCAGCATCATTGGTAAAAATGTGTGTATCTACCAGGGTGTAACACTGGGAGCCTTACATGTATCCAAAATTATGGCTGAAATAAAAAGGCATCCTACGGTTGAAGACAATGTGGTCATCTATGCACGTACAACCATTCTTGGCGGCAATACAGTCATTGGCAAGAACAGTATTATCGGCGGCAGTGTCTTTATCACCAAAAGCATTGAACCGGATTCTCAGGTATTCAATACACACCAGCTGCGCATCAGTAATCTGAATAGCAGCAACAGCTTTGATGAAAACAGAAGTGTTGTATTAAAGAAAAATTTTTAACCCTGTAAAACAAAAGAATGGCACTGATGGGCGCCATTCTTTTGTTTTACATCAATATACCACGGTGTACGGTTACTTTCTGCGGTATTGATTCATCACCGATCATTTGCTTCAGATCGATTTCTATTGTATTGCAAATAGAATTCATCGGGGTATCAAAGTGCGTATTATCAAACGGGTAGGCATACACATGGCCGTTCATATAAATAACATGGAACACCCAACCAATCGTAACCGTTACCGGCAGCATCATCCAGGTGGTTGTGGCAGAATCAACGCCCGACAATAAACTGAATGGTAATAAAGTAATGAAGATGTATAAGAACACCTTTGAGAAGAAATGATACGTTGGTAAAAACGGTGTCTTTTTAATCCGCTCTGCCTGGCCCTGGTATGTATAGAAGTTTGTTAAAGTCTGGTCAATCTGAATGAACATAAATTCATTCATCAGTTTTTTATCATACATTTTACGGACATCCAGCGATTGATTTTTGATTAGCTGCGTAGCCATGTTGCTGCAGCCTTTTACAGACTCATGCTCCTCTGCAGAGACAAATTCATTTAAGATGGCAGTGAATTTTTCAGTATCCTTCTCTTCACGCAGCTGCAGTCTTAAGATATTAATAAAAGCCAGGTGACGGTAAACAATTTTCTTACGGATCTCGCGCGTAGCCGCATGGTGCTGATCGTCTTCAAACTGAATAAAGGTAATAACCTGCTTGGTAAACGACCGGCTGTCGTTTACAATACTGCCCCAGATTTTTCTTGCTTCCCACCAGCGATCGTAAGCCTGACTGTTGGTAAAACCCAGTAATATGGATAAGGCTGTACCAAGTACCGCTGTAATAGAAACCGGTACGCCCCAATCGTTATAATAGTTTGTTACTTTAAGTATAACTGCTACAAATACAATTGTTACAGAATAAGTAATATTATATTTCGAAGATGCAAAAATATCATGGGGAACAAAACGGAATTTAGCAATCATAAGTGTATTGAAGGGGCTTTATATCTACTGAATTTACTACAATATTTAAATGAATACAAGCCTTCCTTCAGGTAGTTTTCTTAAATAAAAAGAACCGTACTGCACGTTTGTATAAGCCCGGCAGCAATCGTCTGCTGTAAAAAAATACGTGTGCAGAAAATGGAAAACGGATCAATTCATTTCGTTTATGTAGATTCTTCAAAATGATTTTAGCCGCATCCAGACTTGTCAGAGAGGAGTTGGTAACAATCTTCTGAGCAGACGAAATGATTTCTTTACTTCCTCTGCTATGTTGCATAATTGACGACTGAAAAAATGTTGGGGTTACACAAACCACTTGAATGTTTGTATGACAAAGTTCATGGTTTAGGGATTCGGATAAAGAAATCAAACCGGCTTTGGTAACATTATACGGACTCATGCGCGGAAGATTGGCAATGCCAGCCATGCTTGCCATATTTACAATCAATCCATCATTTGCTTGTTGCATTTCAGGAAGTACAAAATACGTTGCATGAATAACTGCTTTCAGATTGATGTCGATGATCCAGTCCCAGTACTCCGGTAGATAGTTAGAGAACAAGGTACCCTCGCCTACACCTGCGTTGTTAAAAAGAATATCAATGCCTTTATATGTTTTACAAAAAGTACTGATTATTTCTTTTAATGCTACCCGGTCTGTAACATCTACATTACTAAAACTCAATTTTGAATTAGCAATCTTTGTTAGTTCACTGGTATCAATGTCAATTCCCAAAACAGTCCAGCCATCCTGAAGTAAAAGCTTTGTTAGTTCAAGACCCAGACCACTGCCGGCGCCGGTAATAATCGTTCTTTTTCCGGGAAATTGTTTAGCTAATTTTGAATAGATAACAGATTGAATCATATAACAGAAAAGAATTATCGGATAAAAAAAAAACAGTCTTTGTAGGTATACAAAGACTGTTTATATATGTTGGTTATTGAATAATTATAATCTCCAAACAAGACCTAAACGTATTGCAGTGATTGCCCAGCCTGCTTCGCCATATACCCCTACATTATTGGCAAAATAATAACGGAAACCAGCGAATGGACCAATCACAGGATTAGCACTTATACTTCTTGATTTATGCTCATTAGGTCCCCAGTTACCGGGATTGGGACCATTCGGATCAGTCCAGCCTTCAGTATATCTGTGCATTTGATTCGAAATAGAGAACCCAGCTAATGCACCTGCATATAAATCGAATTTACGATCCAGCCCTATTAATCTATTAAAATGATATTCACCACGTGCAGTAAAGTATGAATTCACCTGAGAATTTTTTACATCTTTTTGATAATATCCATCTCCCTTATAATAATCATCATAACTAGTTCCACCACCATTAATCGAAAACTGTCCACCAATTGTTATATCCTCCCAGAATGCCTTCTGAAGGGCTAGTGAAAATGTTGGCAATTGAAAACTATTTTCCCCTCTGTAATTATTGCCTGAATTGCTGTAACTATACTCATTACCAACCAATCCAATGCCAAAATCAAAAAGTACATCCCCTTTGTTTGTTGCTGCATCCTGTCCGGCATTTTTTGTTCCTTGGGCAAAAGCACCTACACTAGCCAATAACGCGCATGCAATAGCTGCTGTAGAAAATATTTTTTTCATGTTTTAAATGATTAAGATTAGTACTCTAAAATAAACTAAACGATTTGTTATATACAAATGTAAATAAGCACCTGAACGATTATTTATATAAAAAGACCTATTTGTTGCAACATTACCATAAACAAAAGAAAACTATTTTTTCTTTTTCTTCTTCGGTACATGCTTTTTATTGACCTCTGAATCAGCTTCTTTTAACAGAGCCTTCCAGTTATCATTCACATCCTCTGTAAGATTAAGGGTATTGTCATATTCAGCTCCCGTAATTTCGATAACGTTGATTTCTTTTCCTAAAAACTTTTCCACTTCATCTAAAACCGGCTTCTCTTCCATACTGCAAAATGAAATCGCAAAACCTTTGGCAACGCCCCTGCCCGTCCGGCCGACTCTGTGCACATAGTTTTCAGCCACTTCAGGCATATCGTAATTTACTACATATTCCACGCCGGCAATATCAATTCCCCGGGCACTGATATCAGTTGCGATCAGTACATTGATCTTACCGTTTCTGAATTCATCCATCGCTGTTGTCCGTGCCGTCTGCTCTTTACCGCCATGCATCGTAACCGATTCAATTCCGACACGTTGCATCGCAGCCTGCACCCGATCGGCACGTACCTGCGTACGCACAAAAACAATTACTTTGCTTTCAGGATGCTCTTTCAGCAAGCGCTCCAGGAAAAAGCGTTTATCATCCATACCGATAAAAGCAACGGAATGCGTAATATTTTTAGATACCCGCTCTTTAGGCGCAATCTGAATACGGATGGGATTTTTAACCAGTGAATAGGCTAGCTTTTTAATCTCTTCATTAATCGTTGCAGAGAAAAAAAGTGTTTGGTGTTTTGATGGAAGAAATTTCTTCACATCCTGTATATCTTTTATAAAACCAAGGTCAAGCATGTGATCGGCTTCATCGAGCACCAGGATCTTCACTTTAGTAATCTTAATATGTTTCTGATAAATCAGGTCAAACATGCGTCCCGGTGTGGCAACCAGAATATCAAAACCGTATGCAGCCTCAGCAATCTGAGGATCCTGCTCTACACCGCCAGTAATACATACCGTACGCAAACGCGTATATTGACCGATTTTTTTAAACACATCTGAAATCTGAATGGCAAGTTCACGTGTCGGCGCCATTACCAGACAAGAGATATCTGTGTGTTCCGATTTCTGCACATGAATCAATTTGTTTAAAACAGGTATAACGAAAGCTGCTGTTTTACCTGTTCCGGTCTGAGCAATCGCCAGAACATCTTCTCCAGCCAGTATAGGTGGAATAGATTTGAATTGTATATCTGTTGGGCGATTAAAGCCAGCTTCTGCCAGGCTCTTCTTAATTGCCGGTGCTAGATCGTATTGTTCGAATTTCATTAAGGCAAAGATACAGAAAGTTGCTGATATCAAACCTATAAGGTTCGTTTGTTAATTTACATGCATTCGGTATAGATTAAACCTATAAGGTTTCCTTTGTTGTACAACCAATCTTTGTTAATCCAAAACCTTATAGGTTTCGTTTGTTTGTCAACACACCGATGCCATCGCTGAGATTTCCAAAAGCAACACCAAAATTGGAAACCCTCGGCTTTTTTCGTTACTTGAATACTTATTACTTTTCAAATTATGTGGTCAGCATTCTTTCGTACTAAAAACCCAAACGAACTTCATACAGAAGCAGCTGCCTTAAAAAGAAACCTCACCTTCAAAGACCTTACGGCTTTAGGCATTGCAGCAGTTATTGGTGCCGGTATTTTCGGCACCATCGGACAAGCGGCTTATGACGGCGGACCGGGAATTATCTTTCTATTCATCATTACCTCCTGCGGATGTCTTTTCTCGGCCTTTTGCTATGCTGAATTTGCATCCTCTACCAGTACATCCGGAAGTGCCTATACCTATGCATACATTAGTTTTGGCGAACTAATCGCCTGGATCATCGGCTGGGATCTCTTTATGGAATATGCCGTAGGCAACATGGCCGTAGCAATTTCCTGGTCTGATTACTTTACCGCATTCCTGCGTGGTATCCACGTAGACTTCCCGCAATGGTTAAGCACAGACGTATTCACAGCAACAGCCTTACAGTCTGAAGAAGCGCAGCAGGCTTATGAACAAGCACCGCGATTATTTGGTTATCCGTTGATATTCGACCTGCCTGCAATATTTATAACCATACTCATTACGATCCTTGTTTACATCGGCATACAGGAATCCAAGCGCACCAATAATGTGTTGGTAATTTTCAAGATCATTGTTCTGCTGTTGTTTATTATAGTGGGTGCCACTACAATCCATGCTGATAACTGGACTCCCTTTATTCCCAATGGCTGGTCGGGTATTTTCAAAGGTACCGCTGCCGTTTTTTTTGCCTACATCGGGTTTGATGCCATCTCAACAACCACGGAAGAATGCGTGAATCCCAAGAGAGACCTGCCCCGCGCCATCTTTGCATCGTTGTTAATCTCAACCATCATTTACATAGCCATCGCACTGGTACTTACCGGCATGGTACATTACAGCACGCTTAACGTGGGCGATTCCCTTGCCTATGCACTTGAACAAACTGGTCTGCACAAATTCGCGGGCTTATTATCTTTCAGCGCCATCGTTTCCATGACGGGTGTCTTGCTGGTTTTCCAGATCGGACAGCCCCGCATCTGGATGAACATGAGCCGCGATGGCTTGCTACCAAAAGTATTATCACGCATTCACCCTGTTTATAAAACACCTTCTGTAGCCACTGTATTAACAGGCCTTAGTATTATTCTGCCCTTATTGTTTCTGGATCTGAAACAAGTCGTTGACCTCACCAGTATTGGTACACTATTCGCCTTCCTGATCGTATGCGGTGGTATCTGGATCAAAAAAAATACAGGCACTTCAACCGATTCTTTCCAGGTGCCTTTTATTGCAGGACGCTATTTATTACCGCTGATCATGATTCCCATCAGTGTGCTGTATGTACATTCCATTCACGCAGAACTAACGTTCGATCGGCAACACGTTCCTGTCTATGCTTGTCTGATGGCACTTGCGCTAGCCATTGCTTACGGAAGCGCTACCAACAAATCCCTGATCCCGGGCATTGGTGTTTGCCTGAATATTATCCTGCTATCAACCATGCACCATGAAAACTGGCTGCGATTTGTGATATGGCTGGTTATCGGATTGGTTATTTACTTTTTCTATGGAAGAAAGCATTCGGTTATAGGCAAAAAGCTGAAGGCCTAAGGCGGAATGCTTAAAGCAAAAAGGATAAAATGCCAGTATCATTGAATCTTACTTGCTTGTTCTTCAGCATTAAGTTTTTGGCCCAATTTCTTTCTGCCATTCTGTCATATATAGCATATTTTTAGTATATTTACGTCTATAAAGCTATGGGAACAAAAATCCCTCCTGTTTTAACATCCATGAAACAAGTTGTTCAAGACTTAGACATACTTCCTTCTGTTCCAACGGCAGAGGAAAAAGCAGCCTGCGACCTTCCCCGTATAACGGAAGAGCGCAATACAGGTAAACAGCGTAAGTTATATATTGAAAGTTATGGCTGCCAGATGAATTTCTCTGACAGCGAAATCGTGATGTCCATTCTTACTGAAGAAGGATTTGATACCACATCCACACCAGACAATGCAGATGTGATTTTACTGAACACCTGCTCCATCCGAGATAATGCCGAACAGAAAGTACGCCACCGCCTGGTGCATTTTAAAGGCTTGAAAAGAAACAAACCATCCATGATTGTGGGCATGCTGGGCTGTATGGCCGAGCGTTTGAAAGCACAGTTGCTGGAAGAAGAAAAGATTGTTGATATGGTGGTAGGGCCGGATGCCTACAGGGATTTACCCAACCTGATCAATGAAGTTGACAGCGGACATAAAGCAGTAAACGTATTCCTTTCCCGCGAAGAAACCTATGCCGATATTAATCCGCTGCGTTTAAGCGGCGATGGTGTATCAGCTTTTGTATCCATTATGCGTGGCTGCGACAATATGTGTTCGTTCTGTGTTGTGCCATATACGCGCGGCCGTGAACGCAGCAGAGATGTACATTCTATTTTGAATGAAGTAAAAGAACTGGTAGCAAACGGTTATAAAGAAGTTACGCTGCTCGGACAAAATGTAGATTCCTATAAATGGGCAGCTACGGATTCAAGCGAACAGGTAAACTTTGCACAACTGCTTGAACGCGTTGCCCAGGTGGATACAAGTCTGCGCGTACGCTTCTCTACCTCACACCCAAAAGACATTACAGATGAAGTATTGTATACCATGAAAAAGTATGACAACATCTGTAACTCCATTCACTTACCTGCTCAAAGCGGCAATACCCGTATTCTCGAACTCATGAACCGTACCTACACCCGCGAATGGTATATGGAACGCATCACGAAGATCCGTGAAATATTGGGCGACGACTGTGGTATTTCTTCCGATACTATTGCCGGCTTCTGTTCTGAAACAGAAGAGGAGCATCAGGATACCTTATCACTCATTGCATTCGCAAAATTTGATTTCGGATATCAGTTTGTTTACAGCGAACGTCCGGGAACACCGGCAGCGAAGAAGCTTGCAGACGATGTTCCGGAAGATGTGAAACAGCGCCGTTTATCTGAGATCATCACGTTACAGCGCCAGTTATCGCTGGAACACAACCAGGCACAAATTGGTACCGTGCAAAGAATATTGATCGAAGGTGTTTCAAAAAAATCTGATAACGATCTGAAGGGAAGAAACAGCCGCAACATGATGGCCATCTTCCCGAAGAAACATTATACCAAAGGACAGTATGTGGATGTACTGATTACGGGCTGTTCCGGTGGTACACTGTTCGGAGAAATTGTGGAGGAAGTGTAAAGTTTAGCGTGTAAAGCATATGCTGCATTATTAAACTTATTCATTCATAATTTATAATTCATAATTCATAATTTATAATTCGTTAAATGACTCTCAACCAGGAAATACAAAGCGTAAAACAACGGTTTGGCATTATAGGCAATGCTCCTGCATTGAATCATGCCATACAGGTAGCCATACAAGTGGCTCCGACCGATATGACTGTGTTGATCACAGGCGAAAGCGGAAGCGGAAAAGAATCGTTCTCTAAAATCATACATCATTTAAGTACCCGCAAACATGGTCAGTTTATTGCCATTAACTGCGGCGGTATTCCGGAAGGAACCATTGACTCTGAACTGTTCGGTCACGAAAAAGGCTCCTTTACGGGCGCACAGGATTCAAGAAAGGGTTATTTCGAAGTAACAAACGGAGGTACGATTTTCCTGGATGAAATCGGCGATATGCCGCTGGGTACGCAAGCTCGCTTACTGCGTGTGCTTGAAAACGGTGAGTTCATCCGCGTGGGTTCTTCCAAAGTACAAAAAACAGATGTACGGGTTGTAACTGCAACCAATGTAAATTTATATGAAGCGGTACAAAAAGGTAAATTCAGAGAAGATCTGTATTACCGTTTAAATACGGTGCCTATTTATGTGCCACCATTGCGCGAACGCGGCGGCGATGCTGAATTGATCTTCCGAAAATTCGCTTCAGATTTTTCTGAAAAATATAAGATCCAGCCGATCCGCTTAAATGACGAAGCGAAAGAGTTGCTGCTGAAATTCCGTTTTCCGGGCAATATCCGTCAGCTGAGAAACATTGCCGAACAGATGTCGGTGCTGGAAACCGAGCGTGACATTACTGCCGAGCAACTGAAAAAATATCTGCCAAGCGAAAGCTCTTTGCCTGCATTAGCGGGTACTGGAAAGAAAGGCGATGATTTTTCTGAAAGAGATATTTTATATAAAATCCTTTTCGATATGAAAAAGGATATGAATGATCTGAAGAAGCTGGTATATGATTCTTTACAGAATGAATCTTACGGTAGTCAGATTATTAAACAAAATAGCGATTTATTTCATAGTATTGGACCGGTAGAGGAATTGCCGGCCCCCAAACCTTCCTTTGTAATTCATAAAAACAACCGCGATGCGGATGAACACATTGAAGTAGTGGAAGACATTGATCACAGTACCGATGAACCTGCTATAGAATCACTGTCGCTGGATGAAAAAGAAAAAGAGATGATCTTAAAGGCGCTGAAAAAGAATCACAACAAACGCAAGTATGCGGCCCAGGATCTTGGTATTTCCGAAAGAACCTTATACCGCAAATTAAAGCTTTATCAAATTGATGAGACAGAAAATAATGGCTAACAGATACTATACCATTCCACGAAACCTGATCCTTGCAATTGCTGCATTGCTTCTGTTCGGAGGCTGTTCAGCCAATTACAATTTCACGGGTGGCAGTATCGAGCCTAATATCAGTACCATTTCAATCCAGTCCTTTTTCAACCAATCGGGTAATGGACCACCTACCATGAGTTTACAGCTGACAGAAAAACTAAAAGCATTCTATCAGAATAATACAAAGTTAACGATCGTAAAAGAAAACGGTGACTGGCAACTGGAAGGTATGATCACCAAATACTACCTGCAGCCTATCGCTCCGCAGGCCAATATGACGGCGGGTCAAATGAGGCTAACCATTACGGTCAATGCTACGTTTACGGATGAAAAGAACAATCGGAATTTCAAAAAAGATTTTTCTTTTTATTCAGACTATGATCAGTCACAAACATTGTCACAGGTTGAAAGTGAAAAAGTGAATACGATCCTGGACCAGATCGTATTGATGATCTTCAGTGAAACAACATCCAACTGGTAATTTGAACAAACAACGATACATAGCGCTTTTGCAGGATCCCTCAGCCCTCACCAAGGCTGACATTCCGGACATCGAGGAATTGATTGCCCAATTCCCCTATTGCCAGAACGCGCATATCCTGTTGGCCAAGATCCAGTCTGAGGCTGGCAGCATGCATGCAGCCAAACTCACCCGGAAAGCTGCCTTATATACTTCAGACAGGACAAAACTAAAACGCTTACTAAGTCCTGAACCTTCACCTGTAACAACAGTCACTCCCGTTGTTGAAGAAAAAATAACCTCTCTGCTTCTTGAGGAGAAAAAACAAATACCGGTTGAAGAGAAAGTTGTTGACTTCGCGGAAACCATTACAGAAACTGCAGCTACAGAAACGCAAGTACCTCCTGCTGCAATAACTGAAACAAAAACACCTGCTGTTGAAATACCTGCTGCAAAAAATATAAAAATTGAAGCAGATAAGCATGCCACAAACTTTTTAACCGAGTTAGAAGAAAATTTAAAAGCACTACACGCATCCAAAGCACGGGCTGCGGGTACACTCAATACAGACCTCAACAAAGGGATCGAAAAGATCATCACTCCGATCGAAGAAGCCAAGCCTCTCACAGACACGGCTGCTGATGTTGTGATGAATGATCCGATTGTGCAGACAACGCAGCCAATCACCGATACAGCTGTAGTATCTATAGCTGCGGAAGCTGCGGAAGAAACAAAGACAGAACCTGAGGATACTAAAAAACCATATTCGAGCTTAATTGAAGCGGAGGTTCCGAAAAAACCTCCGGTGGGAAATGATGTATTGGATCTGATCCTGAGCTTCGACAACCGCGTAAAGGATTATTTTGACATCAACGATTATACTTCTAAAAAAACTTCACCGCCTGATCAAACTGAAGAAAAGCCTGCGCAAGAAATAACACCTGATACAACTGCTGCTTACCAGCTTCCATTTACCAACACCGACTGGAAACTGGAAGAAAGCAGATTGGAAGAACAAGGTTCGGATTCATCTGGTCTGTTGCTGAATTATTTAGAGTATTTAAAAGAACAACGGAAAAAACAGAAGCCCGATAAAAAGAGAGAAAAGTCCATCATTAGCCGGTTTATTGAAAAAGATCCGATGATTTCTCCCCTTTCTTATAGTGAATCTTATCCCGAAGAAGAAAAATCGAATGAACCGTCTAGTAATCAATCAAAACCAGCTTTTGTTTCAGAGACATTTGCGAAATTATTAGAGAAACAAGGCAAAATTGAAAAGGCAATTGCAATATATGAAGAGCTGATTTTGAAAAATCCCGAAAAAAGTTCTTACTTTGCAATTCAAATTCAAGAATTAAAAAAGAAACTTTAACATACAATGATTTATACGTTATCTATTTTGTTAATTATTTGTGCTATTTTATTGGTAGTAGTGGTATTAGCTCAAAATTCTAAAGGTGGTGTGGCAGATGGCTTCAGCAGCTCTACTCAAGTGATTGGTGCAAAAAGAACAGGAGATTTTTTAAGTAATCTTTCTATCGGCTTAGCAGTTGCAATCTTATTAATCTGCTTAACATTCAACTATGTTGCAAAACCAACTTCTGATGCAGATGCTTCTGACGCAGAAGATGCTGAAATTGAAAATACGGAAGGCGCTGCACCAGCAGAAGGCAAAGCTCCTGCAGAACAAGCTCCAGCGAAAGAAGACTCAGGTCGCTAAGAACTGTTTCACACATAAAAAAACTCCCGTCCCGATAGTTATCGGGACGGGAGTTTTTTTATGTTCTTACTTAATTAACTATTATTTGCCTTTATACTCAGATAGCGCACGAGCGCCAGTTGGGCTACCGGCATTACTGTTTCTTTTTCGGGATATCCGATTTCCGTTTGAATCAGATACGTTGCAGGATTCGGTAATTCCGGATACTTGCGTATCAGCTCCAGCTTTTTTGAATTCACCGTATTGCTGATCGACTGTGTAAACGAATCGATCTTTTTTGTATGAATTCCCCGGAACTTTTCTTCGGCGTGGTGAAAGATGGTAATGTCATATTGATAAATATGCGTTTCTTTATCGGGCGGCTGATTCAACAGTATATAGCCGGCATCTGTATATAAAGGCTCAAGGCCAATAGGTTCTATCTGTAAACTTTTTTCAACATCTTCATAAATTCCCCTCCCTTCCTCTAACCCATTCCCCATCACGGGTATCGCAAATTCCAGGATCTCTTCGATTTCATTCATGAGCTTACTGTCTGAAACCAGTTCCCGGTATAAAAAATCAATTTTATCCGGATCAGCGGCAGCTATTTCCCTGGGAAAATTATTCTTTAAAAACTGCTTATTGTTACGGATCGCGATCAGATTCTGATAATGACCATACAGTTCTGACAAAGGTGGATACAACCTGCGTTCCTTAAAATCGTGCTTCACGGAACTCAAATATCCCAGCAGCAGGTATTTTTTGTATTCAAAGTCAATCAAGCCTTTGGTAAGCCAATCCGAATCCAGTTGTTTCATAACGCAGTTGGTTTGGTTCTTTTCTAGTTAAAACGCTTAATACTGTCATTTTGTTAGTCACAGGTAATGAAATGTGACTTAGTAATCATAATATAACCCATTTTTGTCAGTTTTTAAGACTATTTTTATGCCATAATTTCCTTGTAATCCTTTGGCACGATAGTAGACAGAAAGCATTCGGAAATAAATTTCCATTATTTTAAAATCTTTTAATAATAGATAATAGATTATGAGTAACGTAAACATCAAACCACTGGCAGACAGAGTGCTGGTTGAACCAGCTGTTGCAGAAGCAAAAACAGCATCAGGCATCATTATTCCTGATACGGCAAAAGAAAAACCACAAAAAGGAATCGTAGTTGCTGTTGGAACAGGCAAAAAAGATGAGCCAATGACAGTAAAAATTGGCGACTCAGTACTTTATGGAAAATATTCCGGTACTGAAATTTCTGTAGATGGCAAGGATTACTTGATCATGAAAGAATCTGATATCTACGCTGTTCTTTAATTTTTAAAGAGCTTTTATACATTTAAACCGTACAAAAAAACTTAAACTACAATCTAAAATGGCAAAGCAAATTTTATTTGACAGAGATGCCCGCGAAAAATTAAAAAAAGGTGTTGATGCATTGGCGGATGCAGTAAAAGTAACCCTTGGACCAAAAGGCAGAAATGTAATTTTAGATAAGAAATTCGGCTCGCCTGCAATTACCAAGGATGGTGTTTCAGTAGCAAAAGACATTGAATTGAAAGATGCTATTGAAAATATGGGGGCGCAATTAGTAAAAGAAGTTGCATCTAAAACAGCTGATCAGGCTGGTGACGGAACAACTACAGCAACTGTTCTTACGCAGGCAATCTTTAATGCAGGTTTGAAAAACGTAGCAGCAGGTGCAAACCCAATGGATCTTAAAAGAGGTATTGATAAAGCAGTTTCTGCGATCATCGCTGACCTTAAAGTTCAGTCTAAGAAAATCTCTAACTCAAACGAGATTGCCCAGGTTGCAACCATTTCTGCGAACAACGACCACGAGATCGGTAAAATGATCGCGCATGCAATGGATAAAGTTGGTAAAGACGGTGTTATCACTGTTGAAGAAGCAAAAGGTACTGAAACAGAAGTAAAAACTGTTGAAGGTATGCAGTTCGACCGTGGTTACCTATCTCCGTACTTCGTTACGAATACAGATAAAATGGAGGTTGAATTAGACCGTCCGTATATCCTGATCTACGATAAAAAAGTTTCTTCCATGAAGGAATTGCTTCCGATCCTTGAGCAGGTTGTTCAGTCTGGAAGACCATTATTAATCATTGCCGAAGATGTTGACGGTGAAGCCTTGGCTACACTTGTTGTAAACAAAATCCGCGGTGCGCTGAAAATCGCTGCTGTTAAAGCTCCAGGCTTTGGCGACAGAAGAAAGGCTATGTTAGAAGACATCGCGATCTTAACAGGCGGTACAGTTATTTCAGAAGAAAGCGGTTACAAATTAGAGAACGCTACGCTTGAGTATTTAGGTACAGCTGAAAAGATCAACATCGATAAAGACAATACAACAGTTGTGAATGGTTCAGGTGCAAAAGAAAACATCGTTGCACGTGTTAACCAGATCAAATCTCAGATGGAAAATACTACATCTGATTACGATCGTGAAAAACTACAGGAGCGACTGGCTAAGTTATCTGGTGGTGTTGCCATCATGTACATTGGTGCTGCTACTGAAGTTGAAATGAAGGAGAAAAAAGACCGTGTGGATGATGCATTACATGCAACACGTGCTGCGGTTGAAGAAGGTATCGTACCAGGTGGTGGTGTTGCCTTGATCAGAGCAGGTGCTGCGCTGGATAAAGTTCAGTTCAACAACGAAGATGAGAAAACAGGTGTTCAGATCATCCGTACAGCAATCGAAGCTCCTTTACGTGCTATCGTGTACAATGCAGGTCTTGAAGGCTCTGTAATTGTTCAGAAAGTAAAAGAAGGTTCTGGTGATTACGGATACAACGCCCGTGAAGATAAATACGAAGCAATGATTGCTGCTGGTATCATTGACCCTACTAAAGTAACTCGTTTAGCGCTTGAAAATGCTGCTTCTGTAGCATCTTTATTATTGACTACAGAATGTGTGGTTGCTGACGAGCCTGAAGAAAAATCTGCTGCAATGCCTCCAATGGGCGGTGGCGGAATGGGCGGCATGATGTAATTCATGTAATAAAATCTATTCTTTTAAAAAACTTCCCGCGAATTAGCGGGAAGTTTTTTTGTTTATTTCCCTGTAGGATTCGTAAATTGTATTACGAAAACAATTGGCACTCTGTATCACAATCTTACGCCGGTTTTTTCGTTAAACGGAAGAAAGAAAGTTCAACTATGGTTCAAGTAACTGTGTTAAATTGGGCATACGAGCATTATTTGTATTACCTGTGTTTATCCATTGCAGATACAGACTGCGTCATTTCAGAATCAGATACAGCGCGCATCAAGAATGAATTATTCCCCAATGTAGACTCCAACCGATTGCAGTCTTTGCAGCGTGAAGTATACAACGAATACCTGGTTCATTCAGAAACAGAACGTACCGAATTTATAGCCGCCAATGCAGCACGTTTCCTCAGAACACCTGCCATACGGGCCAAAGTAATCTCCCAGCTTGAAGCTCTTTCCGGAAAAGACGATGAAAACAATCCAGCCTGGATCATGTTCCGTTATATCCGCAAAGTGATCAATACCCTGAAATAATTCTATTCCCATTACTACATATTACACATGAGTGCATTCGAAGTACCTTCGCACATTAAAGGTTTTATTTTTGATATTGACGGTACTCTTGCAGACACAATGCCTGCCCACTACAGAGCCTGCGTACGTGTAGCCAGTGAATTAGGCTTTGAATTTCCCCTTGATTATTTCATAGCCATGGCCGGCATCCCTACAACGGATGTATTCAAAGCCCTGCTGGAAAAACAGCATAAGACATTCATTTCGTTTGAAGAAGCCTCTGCCTTAAAAGAAAAATATTATCTGGAAGAAGTCCCTTCCATACAACCAATATCCTTCACAATGGATATTGTAAAAAAATATCATGGACAAATCCCCATGTCCATGGGCACCGGCGGTACACTGGAAGTGGCCGTGCCGAACGTCAAACAGATTGATGCAGACAAATACATTTCAATTCTTGTCAGCGCAGAAGATGTAAAAAAACACAAACCTTTTCCGGATACGTTTTTAGAATGCGCCAGACGCATGCAGGTAAAGCCTGAAGAGTGTCTGGTATTTGAAGATGCTGTAAATGGCTTCCGCGCAGCAGAAGCTGCCGGCATGGGGTGGATTGATGTAACGAAATATCATAAGCCGGAATACGTTTTTTAATTATAAATTATGAGTTATAAATTATGAATTGGTTGAAGTGCATTCATAATTAATTCCGTCACCATGGTCTGTGGCACACAGACCACCATCTACTCTAGGCATAGTAATCATTTTATATCCTCAATAAATTAAAAACTTGTCTTTCGTTTCTTTCTTAATTCAATCTACCTTTGGTAGTCTGTGTGCCACAGAACAAGGTGAGAGAATTGATTGAAGTTGAATTTGAATTCATAATTCATAATTCATAATTCATAATTACTTACCCCTCCTTCTTTCCTTTCCCCATCGCCACTTTAGGATCATCATAGGTTCCTGTCACATGGAAAGGAATTTTCATCTTATCAATCGGAATCAATTCGATCTTGATCAGATAATCCAGGTTACCGCCCGTAATATCATTGGATCCTACTACATCGGTATTCAAGCCATTTACTTTCAGCGAAAATGGTTTGATGTATAATCTGTTGTCGGTGATGTACGAATCCATGGAAAAGTTTTTCAGGTCCGGATTTTTCATTTCCTGTTTCGCAGACTTACTGATTTCATCAAACATTTTCATACCATTGATCTTTGCATCGGCAATGGTTACGTTTCCCCCGCCTTTCAACGACGGCAGCTTGATCATTCCTTTCTGATCCAGTTCCCCGGAAAGTTTATAATTGATGGATACACGTCCATAGGTATCACCCGCAGCCGGGGCAAGCTTACGTACCAAGGCAATTTCATTATAAGCTTTATTGATATCAAGTTCCTTTACATCCAGGTGTACATCAAAGAGTGGATGCCTGATGTCGGTCGTATTGTAACTTCCCGTAACCGAAAAGAAAGCATTCAGCGAATTAAAACCTGTTTCATCCAGTGTAAGTATTCCGTTTTTAATCGTGATCTCTCCTTTCAGCTTGGTAATATGCAGATCCTGATAATACACATTGGCTATTTCTGAATCAAAAACAAAATTCACATTCTTCGGCACTTCCCAAACCTTTGATTCTACGGGCAATGCAGCAACCTCTGTTGGGTTTCTGGCAGCACGCTGCTTGGCATAGGTCTTATCTATCCATGGGGTAAGGTCAAGCGTATCACTGATCAATTTCAGATCACCGATGATCATGTCGTTATTGGCTGTGACAAAATACATATAGTTCATCAGGTCACCGGTTACCGAAAATTTGGTTCTGCCTACCCGCCCGTCGCATTTTGTCATAACAATTTTGGTAGGTGTTAACTTCAGCTGTGCTTCATTCAGATGCAGCGATCGACTGATTGCCGGAGTACGGTATTTAAAGGCTTTTATAAGAACGTCGCCATTACAGGCAATTTTAGAATAATCACCATTTTCTATATCCAGGATAGATCCCTTGCTTTCAATATCTGCATTCACAATACCTTGCAGCTGTACACCTTCTGTTGGGAATACTTTCGTCAGCTTTTCCAGATCAAGAATACCATTGATCGAGAAATCATAATTCATTTTAATAAAATCTTCAATATACCCCTTCAGTGAAAACGGATTACCTTCCATTAAAAAAGTAAGCTGATCAAAGTCCACTCTTGTATCTTCAGCCTTGCCGCTCTTATTCAATGCACGGGCGGTGAAATGAATATTTTCGATAGGTTCCGGATAACCTGGTGTTTTTAAATATCCATCGGTAAGGTTTATCAATGCATTGATCGAAGGAAATAAATTATTCTTCGTATCATACATGCCATCAATAGCAACAGCTGTTTCAAAAAAACCTTTCAGTTCGTTTTTAGTGCTTGGATATAATTTCTCAACATCCGACAGATCCATAGAGGCTTTCAGGTCAGACCGAATGAAACACGGATTTAAACCTTTCATCAGCACATTGCCTGAAACATTATTCTTACCAAGCGACATCTGAAAATTCTTCAGATCGAAATTGGTATGCTCTGGATCACCATCGGTATTGCTGCTGTTTAATGCCAAGTGAATATCGTGAAATGTTGCTGCGGCACTATCATATTTCAGTGTACCATCATTAACCTTCAGATTCAATGTAAACGCTGGAATACTGGTTATTTCAACATGCTCCTGTATATTTTTTTTCTTATAAATGCCATTCGCTTTTAATTCCAAATTCAATTTTCCTTTTACATCAAAATGATCAATCGGAAAAATCTTTTCAATCGTTTCAAACTCCAGTTCTGCCAGTATATCTGTATCAATATGCATTTCCGAAAATCCCTGCAGCTTACAGCGGCCCTGAACAGGATGGCCGCCAAAATCCATATTGAATCTCTTCAGATCAAAAACAGTACTATCCATAATACCGCTGTTATTGTCAACCACCAGATCAAACTGTATGTCTTTTATTTTAGAAGGGAATTCCGGAACCTGCAGCATGGCGTCTGCAATTTTAAAATCTAGGTGGAAAGCCGGCAGCACATCACTTGTATCAAAGTATTTGCCTTTGATTAAACCGGAACAAGTGAGCAGGCCTTCAGTTTTAACCTTCTTTAATTCTTCTGTATAGGCGGAAGGCACCAAAGACAGAATATCACTAAAGGATGTTTCTTTGGAAGCAACCGTAACATCAATATCATAACCGGCATCTAAAAAAGTGATGGTGCCATCGAGTCCCAAGGCTAGTTTATTCAACTGAATATCATTCTCCTTGATTGAACAGATATTGGTGGCCATATCGTATTCAAGATCCATATTCAGCACCAGTTTTTTATCGTGCATGTAATACATATTCCGGTCGGAAACGGAAACATGTTCAATCGTAGTTGCTGTTAAATATTCAATTTTATTGCCTGTAATTTTTATGGCTCCGTCGTGATCCAGATCATGCAGCTCAAACCAGCGGCTGGCCTGCTGATCCCAGTATTGTATAATGCCTTCGCGTATAGAAAATTCATCCAGTGAAATGGAAGCAAATCCATCATCACTCTCTGTTACTGTATCACTTTTTATAATATAATAATTTGCATTGCCGTCATGCAGAACATGCATGTGCAGTTTAGGCTTGTTTAGTACAATACGGTCAACTTTGATCTTATTAAAGAAGATAATTTTGATCCAGTCCATTTTCAGGTCTACCCGCTCAACATGAGCCAGTGTATCGCCCTCAAATTCGTTAATGCCTACAACATCAACCTTCTTCATAGCCAGCGTTAAATGCGGAAATTGAAAAAAGAAAGAATAATCCAGTTTATCGAATGTAACAACGGCATTTACATGCTCATCAATCTGTTTTTCGATCTCCTGCTTTATCTCGTCCTTATAGACCTGAACAATGATCAATGGTGTAACCAGCAGCAATGCGATCACAGTACCGATAATAATAAACAACTTCTTTTTATTTTTATTCAATTTCATTCTTGCAGAATCGAAT
>JAGKWN010000153.1 GCA_021151805.1 Cytophagaceae bacterium
GTCTATATCACTATATTAAATATCATACAGTTAATTAAGCATTATATAGTTTTTTATAATATTCATCCGCCATCCGGTCTGAATTAAAGAACGGGAAAATATCATCCATGCTTCTGCGAATCATTTGTGACCATTTTTTCGGGTCGTTATAATAAGTAGGAATTACCTGCTGTTCCATAATTTCATACAGGAAGCGGGCATCCTGGTTATCCTGCTCTTCCATTCCCTGGCTCGAATCAGCATGCTGCATAATAAAACTATTATCCATGTTTTTCCCAAATTCTTTCACCCAGCCATCTAAATTAGAAAGGTTCAATGTGGCATTCATCGCTGCCGTCATACCACTGGTGCCCGAAGCCTCGCGCGTATATCTTGGATTGTTCAACCATATATCAGCACCTCTTTTCAATAAAGCAGAAAGACCTAATTCATAGCCTACAAGAATAACAGCTCTGCTTGACGTAAGCGTTGTTTGAAGAATTTTATTGAATATATCAATCGCGCCCTGGTCTTTCGGATATGGCTTACCTGCCCAGATCACCTGGATCGGCTGGTCATTATTTGTGATTAACTTAATAAAACGCTCGTAATCGCGCATGATCAGATCCGGCCGCTTGTAACCGGCAAAACGTCTGCACCAAACAATTGTCAACACATCGGGATCAAGTATATCTCCGGTCTGATCGGCAATAACTTCGAACAATTGTTTTTTCAATTCTTTTTTACGCATCGTGATCCAATGATCATTATGCTCGTGGTAGGCTTGCAACAAGGCTTTGTCGGCCCAATAGCCAACATGCTGCGAGTTTGTAATATGATCAATCGGACAGATATTGGCATAGTCTTTCCACATATCACGCGCAACAATTCCATGTAACTCTGATACGCCGTTTGCTTTTTTGGCCATGCGTAGCGCTGCCAGGCTATATTCAAACTGACCGTTAATAACAGAGTCCAGCGCATGAATCTCGTGTTCTGGTACACTTCCAAAGAAAGATGCCCGCTTCAAGAGATCAAAATTGTGGGATTCATTACCCGCCTTTTCCGGCGTGTGTGTTGTGAAAACAAGGTGGCTTTTTACATCATTCCAGTTCTTATATTTATCATATAACTGAAATGCGATCGGCAATGCGTGTGCCTCATTGATGTGATAAATATCTACATGTCGGTTTATAGCATCCAACACCTTACCGCCGCCAATACCCAGCACGATACTTTGCGCGATGCGGGTTTCTTCATTCGGGTCATATAAATAATTGGTGATCGTTCTCGACAGATAATCATTTTCAGGTAAATCTGTTGTCAGGAAATAGATTGGTGCAGAACCGAATGTTTCCGGTTTCAAGCGATAAGCTTTCACCCAGATGTCTTTACCAAAAACAGTTACCTGAACTTTAATATCCGGATCTTCAAAAAAGGAATAATACTTTGTGGTATAATCCACGCGCATGGTCAGGTCTTCGTTTCTCCCCTGGTCGTAATAGCCATATTTCCAGAGCATTCCCACACCTACAAGATTCTGTTTTAAATCGTGTGCGCTTCTCATGTGTGAGCCAGACAAAAATCCCAATCCGCCTGAATAAACTTTTAATGGTTGATGGATGGCATATTCCATGGAAAAATATGCAACAGAAGTAGTATACTCTTGATTTATAGACGAATAATCAGACATATTTGATTTCCTTAAGGCTAAAAGATCGTGGGGTAAGTTTTAAAACTGAACCAAGTTATAAATATTCTCACACACCCGTTTATATCTGCATATTAAAATTGCTTAATACCACTAATTACCTTGATTAATACAATTGAAACATAAATGAATTAAATTCTGACAAAACAAAATAAAACTACTGATAAAGTAAGCTTTTACTTAAATCCCTAGTCGGAATTTTAGCAACCGGCCCTTTCTATAAAGACAAACAAACGAGATCTGCTGAAAATAGAGTATTAACAGCAATTTTACAGCCTTAATCACCCTGTGTATAGGTTTTTTTAGTAATTTCGCTCCTTATCGATTTTTATAAAAAACCGAACTGATGACTTACAACAGAATAAACAATCTTACCGGGTGGCTGGTATTTCTAATCGCCACTTTTGTTTACGTTTCAACTATGGAACCAACCGCAAGCTACTGGGATTGCGGAGAATTTATTTCAACCTCTTACAAACTTATGGTGCCGCACCCGCCGGGAGCTCCTGTATTTTTATTGGTTGGCCGCTTCTTTTCTTTATTTGCCAGTGATCCGCAGCACGTAGCTTATTGTGTAAACCTGGTGTCTGCGCTATCAAGCTCATTCACTGTGCTTTTCCTTTTCTGGTCAATCACTATGATCGCGAAGAAATTAGCTAAAGATGAGAACGGCGGACATTCAACTGCACAGGTGATTGCGATCATGGGTGCTGGTGTTGTAGGAAGTTTAGCGTACACGTTTTCAGATTCAGCATGGTTCTCTGCTGTTGAAGCGGAAGTATATGCCATGTCATCTTTCTTCACTGCAATCGTTTTCTGGGCAATCCTGAAATGGGAAGCCCACTCCGATGAAGCTGCATCTGAGCGTTGGTTAATCTTCATCGCTTACCTGGTTGGTCTTTCAATCGGTGTGCACTTGCTGAACTTAACAGCAATACCTGCTCTGGCCTTTGTATACTATTTCAAAAAATACGATAAGATTAATCTTACAGGTTCTTTCGTAACACTAATCATCAGTGTATTGTTATTGGGTGTAGTAATGGTTGGTATTATCCCGGGCTTACCAACAATCGCTTCGAAGTTTGAATTGTTCTTTGTGAACTCCATGGGCATGGGCTTTGGTTCAGGTGTAATTGCATTTATGGCTTTACTGATTGGCGGCCTTGCATACGCAATCTACTACTCTCAAACAACGGGTAAGAAATTACTAAACATTTCTTTGTTAGCATTAGGTTTTATTTTAATCGGTTATTTCTCTTACGGCGTTATTGTGATCCGTTCTCAATTCAATCCTCCGATTGACATGAACGATCCTGAAAACGTAATGACATTTACTTCTTACTTAAAGCGTGAACAGTATGGCGACAGACCTTTGTTAAAAGGACCAAACTTTACTGCAAAACCACAGGAATACAAAAAAACGAGTCCGGTATACGTGCCGGGAAAAGATGCGAAAGGCAAGGATAAATATATTATCACAGACTATAAAACTGAAGTGGTATACAGATCAAAAGATGAAGTTCTGTTTCCACGTATGTACAGCAACCAGCCTGGCCATCCGGAACAATACAGAAGCTGGATGAAATTCAGCAAGAGTCATGTGCCTACGTTTGCGGATAACATGTCATTCATGTTCACTTATCAAATGGGTCATATGTACTGGAGATACTTCCTATGGAATTTTGCCGGCCGTATGGGTGATGAACAGGACTCTTCCTGGTTAGGACCAAACAACTGGTTCTCTCTTGACGAACATACAGCCCTTTATGCAAGTAAAGCCCGTAACAACTTCTTCCTTCTTCCTTTGATTGCAGGTATGATCGGATTCTCTTATCTGATCACACGCGACAGAAAGAATGGAATCATTGTTACCATGCTTTTTTTATTTACAGGTCTTGCAATTATTGTTTACCTGAACCAGCCGCCTACCGAACCGCGCGAACGTGATTATACATTTGCGGCATCGTTCTATGCGTACTCCATCTGGATCGGTTTAGCTGTGCTTTTCCTTGCAGAAACGCTTGAGAAATATGTATTGAAAAATAAATTGATCGCCGCTTCATTCGCATCTGCTGTGCTGTTAGTTGTTCCGGGCATCATGGGTTCTCAGGGCTGGGATGATCATGACAGAAGCAAGCGTTACTACCAGGTTGAATCTGCGAAAAATTTATTAAACAGCTGCGCTCAAAATGCGATTCTGTTTACCGGCGGCGATAATGATACTTACCCGTTGTGGTACGCGCAGGAAGTAGAAGGCGTACGTACAGATGTTCGTGTTTGTAACTTAAGTCTTTTGAATACCGATTGGTACATCAAACAAATGACCGATAAGGCCTACCTTTCAGATTCATTACCAATTGGCTTAAGCGTAGAGCAATACAGACAAGGTACAAATGATTATCTATACCTTGATCGCGAAACCTATGAGCAAAACAAAAATGCAACCATCAACCTGCCGATTTTCTTAGACCTTGCAAAGAGAAAAGATAAATTGATTACCCGTATTTATGACGGTCAACCATTGATCTTCTATCCATCATCAAATTTCGTATTACCGGTAGATACAGCTCATGTAGCTTCTTTAGGTATCGTTCCTAAAAATTTAATTCCGGCAATTACACCGAAATTAGCATTTTCAATCAACGATGGTGGAATGGATAAGCGTACATACGTTATCCTAAACATGCTGGTGAATAACAACTGGAAACGTCCGATTTATTTCTCTACTACCTTATCACCTTCAGATTACATCGGCATGCAACGTTACATGCAGCTGGAAGGTATGGCTTACAGATTGCTACCGGTTGAAATTCCGGGTGCTTCTGAAGGCTGGATCAATACAGACCTGATGTTGAAGAATATGATGAAATTTGAGTTTACAAACTTAGATGATTCAACCATCTTCTACGACGAAAACTATCAGCGTTTCACGTTCAACTCTAAAAGTCAGTATTTCACACTTGCAAACCAATTGATGCAGGAGCGTAGAGACAAAGAAGCGAAAGAAGCAATTCTATACTGCTTCAACAAAATCAAGAGTCCTGCGATACCATACGACCACTTGAATGCATATATGGTTGGTCAGTTGTTTAAACTGGGTGAAAAAGATCTTGCATATAAATACGCGATGGAAATAAGAACCTACGCAGAAGGTGTTGCGAGTTATATCAAAGCAGACAAGATTAAAGAAACAAATAAGAAAAGAACAATTGGGATTACCCTTCAGGTGTTATCTCAGATTCTGAAAGAACATGGTTACACCAAAGAATCGGAACAGATTGATGCATTCATGGCTGATGCCAATCTGAACAGAGCCATACAATAAAAATTAAAAAGTCCCGCCTATCCGGCGGGACTTTTTAATCTCTTCTCCAACATAAATAATTTGTTCGAATACGAACACCAAATAACTTGCCGCTGCTGCAGCAAAATAATAATGGATAAAAACTACCCGAAAAAAAGATTTTCTTCCTCCCAGGAAAATAAACCTGCCAATGATAAAGATGTGATCTTCGGTATCCGTCCGGTCATGGAGGCATTGGAAGCAGGAAAAGAAATCGACAAGATCTTAATACAACGGAACATCGAACTGGCAGTCGTACAGGAATTGTATGAACTGGCGAATAAGTTCAAGGTGCCGGTGCTCAAAGTTCCTGTTGAAAAACTGGATCGCGTTACGCGTAAAAATCATCAGGGTGTGATTTGTTATTTATCAGCAATTAATTTTGCATCGTTGGATAATGTGGTAAGCGCATGTTTTGAGAGTGCAAAAAATCCATTGCTTGTTATGCTTGACCGCGTTACAGATGTACGTAATTTCGGCGCCGTTGCCCGCAGCGCTGAATGTCTGGGCGTAGATGCACTGGTTGTACCATCAAGAGGCGCTGCACAGTTAAATAGCGACGCTGTAAAAACTTCTGCCGGCGCGTTATATCATATCCCTGTTTGCCGCGTAGATCATTTGATCGACACGGTTAAATATTTAAAACAATGCGGCCTGCGCATCATCGCCTGTACAGAAAAATCAAGCAAGGCTGTTTACGACGAAGATCTGACAGACCCTTGCGTGATCCTGATGGGTAGTGAAGAAGATGGCATCAGTGCTGATTTGCTGCGTTACGCCGATGCGCATGTAACAATCCCTATGAGCGGCCACATCAATTCATTAAACGTATCAGTAGCTACAGGCATGATCCTATCTGAAGTAACCAGACAGCGCCGTGCAAAAAAATAAATTCTCCATTTTATTCATTATATGAAAAGTCCTGTTTTGTACAAGCAGGACTTTTTCATATGACAATATCTAATTTCAAACATGATTTCAGTTCAGAATCATGAATAATACAGATTTATGTCTATTTTTTCTATTTTTACATAAACAAGCCTGAATAAAATGAACAATTTTCTTCATAACCTGGAAATAAAAAACTTTAAATCAATAAAATATTTACAAACCGACTGCAAAAGGGTGAATGTTTTTATTGGAAAGCCTAATGTTGGTAAATCTAATATTTTAGAGGCGTTGGGTTTATTTAGTGCACCTTATTCAACGAATGAAGATAAATTATTAAGTGAATTTATTCGATATGAAGAAATATCAAATTTGTTTTATGATGATGATTTACTTAATAAAATTGAAGTCAATACCGATAAAGTAAAAGCTATAATGCGATTTCACGCCAATAATATTAATCAGGCCGACTTAATGATTGGTAACGGAGAATGGATGAATGAATTAAGTAATTTAAATGAAAGTATTTTAATAGTTGAAAATGAATTTAAAAAATTAGAAATTTCTAACACTGATTTTTTATCATCTTCTAATTATATGAAACCATATTATACTTCAATTTTAACCCATGGTAGAACTTTCAAAAATCAATCATTGGATCATAGTAGTCCAATAAAAAAATACCATTTTAAAGAACTAAAGGATTTTTCAAATAAATTTCCTACATGCTTATTACCTCCTTCAGGGAATAACTTATTTTCAATTGTTGATCATAATAAAGAATTAAGAAAAGAGATTGCCGACATATTCTTTGAATATGGATTAAACTTTGTCGCTTCTAAAAAAGAAAGTAAATTTGAAATACAAAAAAATGTTGATGGTTATATTACTAAATTTAACTATTCTAGTATAGCCGATACTTTCCAAAGGCTGATTTTTTATTATGCTGTTATAGATTCAAACAAAAATTCTGTGCTTGTTTTGGAAGAACCTGAAGTACATTCATTTCCTCCATATACAAAAGAGCTTTCAGATAGAATTATCAGTTCTGTCGAAAATCAATTTTTCATAACAACTCACAGTCCTTATTTATTGCAAAACTTAATTTCAAACTTAGACTCGTTGGAATTAAATGTATTCATTACATACTTTGAAAATTATGAAACCAAAATAAAAAAACTAACTGATGAGGAGTTAAGAAAGGTTTCAGAATTTAGTGTAGACTTATTTTACAATCTTAATCAATTTGTTCCGAATGCCTAATATCCATTTTATTCCTGAATGTTATGCCGAGACAGAAATGGTCAAACATTTATTTGATATAAAAAATACTGATCAACTTAATCATGCTTATGGTATTGGTGATGTAAGTAATAAATTAAAAAAAGATGATATTCGAGGCTATTTAAACATAGGCTTCATAGA
>JAGKWN010000028.1 GCA_021151805.1 Cytophagaceae bacterium
ATTCAATAAAAATTCCAGAAGAAAATTTAATCAAACATAAATAAAACTTAGGAGACCAGCGTCGTCTTACAAAATATCGATAACGATTTTCTTATTAGGATAATCCTATTTTACAGATTGATATTTTCAACCAGTTCCGTTAAATCGGAATTCACGAATCGCAAACCAAAAAATATACTATAATTCCCTGACAACCTTCCGCAGTAAGAAATCAATCAGTAATTATTATTCTTTAAAAATTTGTAAAATTTCAATAGTCTATTGCCGGCATAAACTGTAAGGATTGAACCCAATACACCAACAAAGAACCATAGAGTTTGCGGAGTCGAACGCTTGCTGCCTAATCGATGGAATAAAATTGCAGTAATAAATATACCAACACCAATAAAAAAATGGATGAATAAATCTTTCCGTGTTTTTTTAATTTCTTCCTGTTTCATTTTATTAGAGAATTATCAAAGTCAATGATTCTGACTATAAGACTTAAAAGTAATAAAAAACCTCAACCAGTTTCGTGATTGAGGTTTCTATTTCGTGGAGTCGGAGAGATTCGAACTCTCGTCCAGAGAAGGCCACTATCGTATCTTCTACATGCTTAGCCGACTGTTTATTTTCGAGCTGTATCAGGTCACCGGCAACCGAATACAACCTTAGTTACTTAATTTCGCGAAGTAGCCGCAACTTCTACTTCCCTAGTCCTGCTGTTCGACATCTCAGTTCACCGCCCGCAAAACAAAAGCGGTGCGAGATGTGGCCGGGTGCTGTTCTTAACAGCTCCACTTGACGCTCATTATTACAAACTCAGTTCGTAATTAAGCAGCCATGGCGTAAGATTCTTCGCCAATTATTGTTTAGAACTATCTTTTAAGGCTCTCATCCCATGAGCCTGCATGCTTACACACGTAATCACTCAACCTGTCAATTCCTGTCGACCCCATTTCGTGTTTAAGGGATATAAATGTACGATTTTTCAACAGAAGTTTCATGTTTTAAGTTCGAAGTTTTGAAAACAAGTAATCAGTTGTCAGTATACAGTAGTCAGTTTCACGGCAACTAACAGTTATACGCATATAGGTGATCAACAAAAACGCTGATATCTTGAACACAAATTCCACAAAAGTTATTTGACATACATGCAGGTTTTACTAAAAATAAGTCCCCATAAATCAGTATCTTTACAGCCGGTTAAAGACTCCTGCCTAAAATACACCGGCATTTTTATCAAATCCATTACCATCACCCGCAGTTCAGCCGTAGTTAATCCGTAGTTCACCCGTAGTTCACCCGTAGTTGTGTCCTGCCAATACCGTAGCAATCCTATACCATTGCCATGCCAATAGTATGAAAGCCACCGGGCAAACACCCCGGTCTCCTCACCCTGCACCATAGTTTGCATTGTTTTTTATACATGTACTCCCCCTCATCTACTTTTATGAATCTGAATACGTTAGGCAGGTAAAATGCACTTTTAAACGTTCCTGTGTACAACTTTTCATGCCCGTTTCTGTACTTATTCGTAAATTAGCAATATGGATAATTTCATTGTTTCGGCACGTAAATACAGACCGGCTACGTTTGACAGCGTTGTTGGGCAAGGTCATATTACGACTACGCTAAAAAATGCAATTAAGAACAATCACTTAGCGCAGGCATTTTTATTCTGCGGTCCCAGAGGGGTTGGTAAAACCACCAATGCACGTATTCTTGCAAAGACAATCAACTGCACCAATATTACAGCTGATATTGAAGCCTGCGACGAATGCGAATCCTGCAAGAGTTTTAACAACAACGCCTCGTTCAACATTCAGGAACTTGATGCTGCATCCAACAACTCGGTAGACGATATCCGTAACCTGGTTGAACAGGTGCGCTATCCTCCGCAATACGGAAAATATAAAATCTATATCATAGATGAGGTTCATATGTTGTCTACAGCTGCATTCAATGCATTCCTGAAGACATTGGAAGAACCACCTGCGTACGCTATTTTCATCCTGGCGACAACAGAAAAACACAAGATCATTCCAACGATTCTTTCCCGTTGCCAGATCTTTGATTTCAACCGTATCCAGATCAAGGACATTGCCGACCACCTGGCGGGTATTGCCGTGAAAGAAAATATCAAAGCAGAGAAAGAAGCTTTACACCTGATCGCACAAAAAGCTGACGGCGCCCTGCGCGACGCGCTTTCCATGTTTGATCTGATTGTAACCTTCTCATCTGACAATACTATTTCGTATAAATGTGCGATCGACAACCTGCACATTCTGGATTACGATTACTACTTCAAGATTACCGACATGCTGAATACTCAGGATGTTGCCAATAGTTTATTAACCTTCGACGAAATTCTGCGTCAGGGCTTTGATGGTCACAATTTCATCATTGGTCTGGCAGAACATTTGCGTAACCTCATGGTATGCAAAGACAAAGCTACAATCAGCCTGCTGGAAGTTTCCGAAGAAGTAAAAAGACGCTACGAGCAACAGTCCGCTGCAGTAAGCATCAGCTTTTTAATGTCTGGCCTGAACATTGCAAACCAGTGCGATCTGCACTACAAAGGCAGCAAAAACCAGCGTCTGCACGTTGAGCTTGCTTTGATGAAAATGGCATTCATCAACCAGGCGATCACTGCCCCTGATCTGCTTGAGGATCTAAAAAAAAAAGTAAACTAAAACAGGAAGCTGCAGCTTCAGCATCGTCCTCTCCGACTGAACAAACAGCCGGCAGACCGCTCATGCCCAGAGCTGCGACCTCGCCGTCTACCAGTATCCGGATTCCGAAAAGCATTGATCACGTTAAAGAAAATTTAACCAAGCCCGAAGAAAAAGCGCCGGATAAAGCCGCTCCAACCGAAGTAGAAGAAGCGCAGGGTGCACAACAGGCATTCACGCTTGAACAACTTACTAAGGTTTGGAACGCCTATGCTGAAAACCTGAAGAGCAAAGGGCAGATCAATCACCACATGGTATTAACAAGCACAACACTTGATCTGAAAGATGATTTCAGTATTCATATTACTGTTGGCAATGCCGTGCAAATGGATCAGCTGGAAGAAATCAAAATCGAATTCCTTAGCTATCTACGCCGTTCTTTAAAAAACAATCTTTTACGTATCAATGCCGTGATAGGCTATGTAGCACCCAAGGAAAAGAAATTTTTCACCGACGATGACAAGCTTAAGCTTTTAATGGAACACTACCCTGTTGTTGCAGAGCTTAGAAAAAAATTAGGTCTGGAAATAAATTATTAAGAGCGTTTTATTTAGAAGCGCCGTCGGATATACTTAATACTACACAGACAGCGTTAAGAAATAAGCAATACGACTAAGTCATTTTATGAAAAAACGAATCCTCATCGCATTAAGCATAATTATTGTTGCATTAATCATACAGCTCATTACATATAGTACCATCGCTAACGAGAAGCTTACTCAGGCAGCGATTAAAAATCTGATCGTAAATAATAACTTCGGCTCAGACTCTGTTATTTTCAGTTCTAAAATTTCCATTCGCAGCAGCAAACAAGATATTAAACAATACAACCTTGATTTTTCAAGCAAAGAGGATGTATCGCTATTGAAAAAGAAATTGTATCCGTACACGATTCTGGACGACCAGGAATATGCTAAATATTGTGAGCGCGCTACGCAGGATGTTGAACAAAAGCTGGGCAAAGAAGAAGCTGCTATTTTCGCATCAAGTCTTTACAGAAACAAGTCAAGATTATACATCACAGCCATTGAAGAACAGAAATTCATGGTTGCTGTAAGCACCAACTGGTCGAACAACAACCAATTCCAATACGACGAAGACACATATATATGGCTGCTGTTCTTTTGGATGACCATTTAATTTTTCCCTACAGTCTCAGTTAAACCTCCTATTATGAAGCATTATATTTTAAACGTTGGACTTTGCCTCTTATGTTCGTTACACGTTCTGGCACAAAAAAACTATGAAACTGTTTCTGTCAGAGATAACAAAGGCAGAATTTATGATTTCGTTACCAATGATCCGCTTAAAGCCCGTATCTACACGCTTTCCAACGGCATGAAAGTATATCTTTCAGACTATGATGATGCACCGCGTATACAAACTTATGTAGCCGTGCGCACGGGCAGCAGAAATGATCCGGCAGATGCAACGGGACTTGCGCATTACCTGGAACACATCTTATTCAAAGGTTCTTCCAAAATCGGCACAGCCAACTGGCCCGCAGAAAAAGTTGAACTGGATAAGATTGAAGCCTTGTATGAAGTTTACCGCAAAACAACAGATCCGGAGAAACGCACTAAATTATATCACCAGATCGACAGTATCTCTGTAGTGGCTGCAGGATATGCGATTGCGAACGAATATGACAAGATGCTGAGCCAGATCGGCGCGCAGGGAACCAATGCCTATACCTTTGTTGAGCAGACGGTTTATGTGAATGACATTCCTTCCAACCAGATTCAGAAATGGGCAGAGATTGAAGCCGAACGTTTCAGTATGGTTGTACCTCGTTTATTTCACACCGAATTGGAAGCTGTATACGAAGAAAAAAACAGAGGCCTTGATAACGACAGCAGAAAAGTTTATGAAACAATGTTTGCCAGTCTGTTTAAAACAGATCCCTATGGTACGCAAACAACAATTGGTACAGTAGAGCATTTGAAAAATCCTTCCATTACAGAAATTAAAAAATATTTCAACACCTACTATGTAGCTAACAACATGGCTATCTGCATGAGCGGTGACCTGGATTACGACTCCACCATCACGATGCTCGAAAAATATTTTTCTATTCTACCCAAACGTGATGTACCAATAAAACAATTCCCGGCTGAAGCAAAAATCACACAACCCTTACAGGCAAGCGTTGTTGGCCCGAATGCAGAAAGCGTTTCTGTCTCCTACCGCTTCGATGTACCGATCCCGAAGGATCCAACATTCCGCAGTAAATTAAAAATGATTCAGATGCTCCTGACCAATGGTCAGGCAGGTTTGATTGATTTAAATATTAACCAGGCGCAAAAAGCACTTGGCTGCTATGCCTATGATATGCCTTTAAAAGACTATAGCGTCCTGATGCTGGGCGGCAAACCAATGGAAGGCCAATCGCTTGAAGCGGTTCAAGCATTGCTACAGGAACAAATTAACAACCTGAAGACGGGGAATTTTAAAGACTGGCTGATACCTGCCGTGGTAAACGATTATAAAATGAGTATGATGACTCAGTATGAAAGCAACCGCGCACGTGCCGATGCATTTGTTGATGCTTTTGTATGGGGAATCAGCTGGAGAGATTATATCAGCGAGATCAATACGCTTGAAACACTTACTAAACAAAACGTACAGGATTTCTGCAACACCTATTTGCAAAATAATTATGTTACCATCTTCAAACGTAAAGGTGTTGACTCTACCATACAGAAAGTTCCTAAGCCTATTATCTCCAAAGTTCCTGTAAACAGAGACAGCCAGTCGGCCTTCTACACAGAATTGTTTAAAACAACTTCACCGGTCATCAAACCTGTGTTTGTAGATTACACAAAAGAGATCACAACCGGTAAAATCAAAAACTTCCCGATCCTGTATAAACAAAATAAAGAGAACGGCTTATTCACACAGCAATTCAAATGGGACCTGGGTAAAATGCCGGATCCGACCTACAGCCTGATGCTTTCCTATCTGAATTATCTAGGGACAGACAAATTAACGGCCGAGCAATTAAAAGAAGAATTTTATAAAATCGGTTGCTCATATAATTTTGCTATTGCCGGAAACTACCTGATCATATCGCTTTCAGGCATACAGGAAAATTATGTAGCAGCATCTAACCTGCTGGAATCATTTATAAAAAATATCAAAGCAAATGAAGATGCGTTGAAGCAGATCAAGTCGAATATTCTGAAAACACGTGCGGATAATAAAACCAACAAAGATATCATTCTGCGTTCAGCTATGACAGGATATGCCAAGTACGACGGCATCAATCCATTTACAAATATTCTTTCGGAAGCACGTTTAAAAGAGATTACTTCGACAGAACTGATTTCATTATTTAAAAAAATATATAACTCCGAACACGAGATCGTTTATTACGGCCCGGCTACATACAGCACAGTTTCTAAAAACATCAGTAAGCTGCATAAGTCTGCCGGTACGCCATTTATGCGTACACAAAGCACTTACAGTTTCAGCGAACCAAAGACCAATAAAGTTTTCTGGGTAAATTATGATATGGTTCAGGCGGAAGTATTATTAATCACTCGTTCCGCAGATTTTAACAAAGAACTATTACCAGGCATTCAGCTTTATAATGAATATTTTGGTGGCAGTATGGGCAGTCTGGTCTTCCAGGAAATGCGTGAATCCAGAGCGCTAGCATATTCAGTTAAATCTACGTTTGACACTCCATACTACCCTTCAGATCCCTTCTTTTCAACTTCCTATATCGGAACACAGGCGGATAAGATTCATGAATCATTGACTGCTATGATTGATCTGGTAAATCACATGCCAAAGTCTGACTTGCTGTTTGAAAATTCCAGGATTTCCATTTTAGAAACCATCGCTACGCAACGTGTCACAAAGTTATCTGTATTGGCCGATTATGAGCGTAACAAACGCATGGGTTATACAGAAGACATTCGCAAAGCAATTTATGATTCAATCTCTACGATGACTTTCGATGATATACATACCTTTCAGCAAACATACATCAACAATCATCCGAGAATTATTTTAATTATCGGATCAAAAGATAAAATTGATTTCAATGCACTAAGCACTTTTGGTGAAGTACATGAGTTGACGCTGGATGAAATATTTGGATACTAAAGCGCTAAACACTAAGTCTTACAAAGGTTGCCGGATATACCCGGCAACCTTTTTTTTATTTACACTCAACACCTTATCAATATAAATATTTGAATTTCATTTTCAATTCAAACTATATGTATGAAAAGTTGTTTGCTTGAAGTGTATTCTATAATTTAACATGCATAAATTAAGTCCCCCTAATAATTTATGTTTAAGAGTCCCCTTATACTATGTTCACTTTTATTTTTTATTCATTTTACTGCCCTTCCTCAAAAAGCTGCCCGCTTAATAAAGAAAGGAAAATTTGACAAAGCCGAAGCCCACTGTTTATCCCAAATAGCTGAGAATAAAAATAAAGATGCCCGTTCTGCGAGACCAAACAATATTCCCCAGGAAAGTAAACGTATTACTCCGCATCATTATCTCTCAAAAGTATATGAGATAAAAGGAAATATCGCTGCCGCTCAGAAAGAGATTGTAATCGCGGATTCCATTCATGATATCTTCAAGCAGCTTTATTACTATTCTAAAAAGCCTGCCATTATAAGTGTAAGACAAGGCGTATGCGACCCTAATTACCACTCAAACAATGCTCAGATGGTAAAGCGCCGGGAGCGACTACTCAGCCTGATCGATCTGCATATGCAGATCGGAGAAATGGATGAAGCTAAAGACCTCATTGCTGCATACCAGTCATTATATAGTACAGAAATATATGGCGGAAAAAATACGTACACTTCACGTATTGCCTATTCTATTCTTGGCCAATATTATTTTCTAAATAACCAATATGATAGCAGCCTTTTGTTTTATGAAAAATACATCATTGCATTACGAAGCAGTCCGAGACATATTGATGATAATGTAAAAAAGTTGGGAGATGCATATACAGGCTTAAGTAAATGTTACCTAAAGCTCGGTGATTTACCGAATGCATTGCTGGCAGCACAACATGCCGAAAAATACGAGAAGCATCAGTTTACACGAAAGACAAACGGTAAGAATTATCTGAGCGTAATCAAATCATATAATCTTATCGCTGAAATATACAGACAGCAGCATGATTACCATAAAGCGCTTAGCTGGAATACCAGAGCATACGACTTATACAATTCCCAGATCATTATTGATAGTCCGGACAAATTAGAACTTCTTGAAACACGTGGCAAGCTATTCTGGGTTGCCAACGACACAACACAGGCCAATGCATGTTTCGACGAAATTTCAACCATATTCATTCAATACATTAAACGCAACTTCACCTTCCTTTCTGAAAGCGAACGGGAATATTTTTATCGCTCCAACAAGCATTACATCGAACTTGTAAAGAGTTATTATCATTACCTTTATTTTGAAAAAGGATATAAGGATTCGTATATCCTTGACAATTTTTATTACGCCCATATCAACAGCAAAGGAGTTTTATTGACAGCATCTTCCAAACTGGTGGAAAAAATATTTCAATCAAAAGATTCAGCCCTGATCAATCAATATATTCAGCTTCAGGCATTGAAAGAATCACGTTCAAGAGCTTACAAATCAGGACAGACCGAAATTCTTACTGCAATTGACAAATCAATCAGCCAGATTGAACGAACGTTGCTATCTGAATTAAATATAGAAATAGAACAAACCATTAGCTCCAATCAAATTCTGGCATCCTTAAAAGATTCAACTCAATTAATAGACATTTTACGAATCAGCAAATATAACATATCTAAAAACACCGATTCAATTCCGGTATTAAAGGAAAACGTAGAAAACAAATATGTATATTTCATCAGTTCGGCCGACCGTAGCAAATTTAATCTGGTCGACAACCCACTCAATCAGGAACAACTGGAAAAGAAATACTACAAGGGATATCTGAATGAGGCAAAATTCAATATTAAAAACAATCAAAGCTACACAGCTTACTTCTCTCCTTTTGAACAATATATTTCAACCAATACCGTGATCTTTTCAGCAGATGGGATTTACAATTTAATAAATCCGGTATTGCTGTATGACGGCTCCAAATACCTGATCGATAAATATTATATTTATTCAATCTCACAAGCCAGTGATCTTTTAACCATAAGCAATAATGACACGTATATCCATGATTTCACTTTAGTAGGCTGGCCCGACTTCTCTACTCATTTCAGCTTTTATGGAGAAAGTCCTGTTGACCTCCCGGGCACCGGAATTGAAATTGCAGCTATTGAAAAAATTATTCCCCCATCCATCTTTCATTATTCTTACGTACAAAAAAACGCAAATGAAATTTCTGTAAAAGCACTGCCATCTACTTCCCTTTTGCATTTTGCCACACACGGTTATTTTGAAGTTTCCAAACTGAAAGATGCCATGTATACTTCGGGTCTGATACTTGCCATATCAGACTCTTCCAAAGAACTAAATGATGGCTACCTTTCTGCATACGAGGCTTCCAATCTACATCTCGAGAATACATTCCTGGTAGTAATGTCGGCATGCGAAACCGGACAGGGAGAAACGGAATCAGGCGAAGGCGTATGGGGGTTACAGCGCAGCTTTCAGGTGGCCGGCGTGAAATATGTAGTCATGAGCTTGTTTAAAGTCAGTGATGAAGTAACAGCACAATTAATGCTGGAATTCTATAAAAACATTTTCAAAGGACAAGACATACCAAATGCATTCAGAAATGCTCAGCTATCTATTAAGAATCGATTTGACAAAGCAGATTACTGGGGCGCATTTATTATTAAAGGATATTGATGATCATGAAAAAAGTACTATTACTTTTATTTTGTCTGCTTTCTATCACGGCTACACGGGCACAAGTCAGCATGGGGCTGATTTTCGAAATTGGCATCGGTGAATTGCAGAACAATAAAACCTCTATTGACCGGTATTTAAATGGCGGTTTTCAATTCAAAAAGCCACTTTCATTAAAATTAAATTTAGTAACAGGCATAACAGCTAAATTTTATGAGTCAGATGTAGAAAAGATGGCTGCTAATTCAGACATGATCACGTTTGTAAGAGATCAGACGCAAACAAATTTTACTTATTTCAACGATTACATCACATATGAATATGCTGCAATACCTATTGGATTGGAATATAAATTAAATACGCGTTTCAGATTATCATACAGATTTGAAAACAATTTCCTGATCGGAACCAATGAGTATGCCGATGAATATTTACAATACGGCCGTAACAGCCTCAGCAAGTACACATGCACACATTCTGCAGCATTTGTATATTCTGTATACGGTTTATCTATGGGACTCAGCTGTACTACCGCACCACAGGTAATTAAAAATCAAACCTATAATTACAACTACATGTATGATTTTTCAGAAAGCCTGTCCAAATCATATATGTTAAACATTATTTTTTCTTACGACTTCCCTCTACTAAAAATCAAAAAAATATTATGAATCGAATTTATATTCTTTTCATTGCTGTAAGCGCATTGTTTATATGCTCCTGCAAAAAGGAAGAGCATATCCGCCCTGAGAATGCCTTTATGATGAATGAAGATAGTCAGAAAGGACAAATGTCTGTAGACCTTCACTGGAGTGTAAATGGCATTACAGATAATGGCATGATTGCAGACATAAGCATTTATCTTACTCCCAGCGACTATGAAAATATAGGACAGTTAGATGGCCCGTCAACAATGTCGTCCATGGATTATTACGGCGGACAATCAATCACACCATCCAATAATGATTTGCTGGATCTGTACAGGCATTATGTTGGAGTAGGTTTCAATGGACTGCTAACGACCGACCCATCGGTTACATTTCCTTTAACGATTGATTATACGATTACTGTTCAGCATGAAAATGATCCATTATCAACAAAAACAATTCAAGGTACTTTTATCATTGAAGATCATGAGAAAACAATGACAAAGATTATCTATCCATGTTTTATGGATATCAATGACAGTAACTATTCTGACAAATACAGAAGCTATTCGTTCAGAGAGATCGAACAGCCCTTGATTACTACAAGAAAATGTGATGTAACCATTACAAACATTATGGAAGCCAACCATACGTTTACAATTGAGGCACGTTGGAAGACGTCAAACAATTCACTCGGTTATGAAAAAATTGATCTTGATCTTTTTCTGCACGACACTACTACAATCCCCTATTCATACGAAGATCTGGATGCGTCTTCCAGCTATTCAGGGTCATATGAAAAATTATATGTTTCTTCACCTACTTCCATATTTGATAATGGAAATCCTAAATTTATGGGCTTTTTATATGACTCGGATCTGGGACTAAATACAAATGAGAAGGTAAAAATTATGTTCAAAATTACGTCGTATGGTAATACTACGATACACAGATACGTGGGCTATTACACATTCGATCCGGCATTATTATCACCAGGAGATGGCAGCATGTATGTGCTTGCCAAGGTAATGAAACAAAACAATGAATATGTAATTACCAACCTCCCATCAGTAGTGGTATTTAATGATTGAGCAAACAAGCAGCCTATAAATAAAAAGAGTGGCGCTAAATGAACGCCACTCTTTTTTATTTGCTATAAAGTATTGATTTCTCTGCTGTTTGGAATTTGTTTTTTTGTTATTTGGAATTTCTTATTCTATGTGCGTTACATCTTCCTGATCAGCCACCTTCTGTATATCGTTCTCCAGCCATACTAAGAAGAGTTTATAGGCAATAGAAAAGAGTACTGCACCTAAGAACATACCGATAAACCCACCGGCAACAAACCCACCGACCACGCCTACAAATATGATCGGCATGGGTACCGGCGCGCCTTTACCCAGCAATATAGGCTTCATTAAATGTTCAAGCAGATAAATCAGGAATAGCCATACACCCAGTAACGTTGCCGTAATTGGACTTCCTGTATAAAACATATAAACAACAATCGGAATACTCAATGGCACAATACCTACCTGAACAATCGAAAAGAGCAAACAGAAGATTGTCCATACACCTGCCAAAGGAACTCCTGCCATAAAGAAACCGAATGCTGCCAGTACAGCTTCAATAAAGGCAACACCAATAATACCTTTGGTTACATTTTGTATCGTACGCTCTGCGATATGTGAAAATTCTTCACCATTCTTGCCGGCGACACGAACAAATATTTTATGTGCCAGCTCTGAAGATGCTTTGGAATGTGCCAGAAAAAGACCTGCAACAATCACTGAAGCAAAAAAATGTAAAAGCCCCAGTCCAAGGCTGCCAATAAAGCTCAATACCGCCATACCAATGGCTTCAAGCTGTGTAGCGTGTTCCTTGAAAACAAGCGACGAATCATTTGTAACACGCTTACAGAAATCATACAATGCATTATCAATAAGAGGTAAGTGCTGAAGATTGTCAACAAATGTATCCAACTGTCCGATATTGGTTTCTGAAAATACATTTGAAAGTTCTTTCACCAGTGAATGAATCAACAGGTAAGATGGCAATATAAATATGACCAAAGCTGCAATTGTCATGAATATTGCAGCCCACTTATCTGTCATATTAAATTTATTGCGGAGAAAACTTAATATCGGCATAGCTGCTACTGCCAGAATAATTCCACCTAAGAGTATGGATAAAAAAGGCATCAGAATGATGTAGCTGAAAACAATCATTCCGAGGAATAAAATCAATCGTATCGTGGTTTCTATTGAATTTTTAACTTCCGGACTGTTCGGGTTGTTCATAAGATAAAAAGAATGATAAATAATGGAAATCTGTGCAAGATCATGAATAACTTTCAGACCGTCAATACATCCAAAATGAATCTTTTTACATAAAAATCTCTCTAACGTGTTTTCAGCCATTCCAAACCCCTAATATATCCAACTCATTATCAACAAATAACACGAAAGACCGAATAAGCATTGAATTTTTACGGGTTAATACGTAATATTGAGGGATTATACTTAGTTTATTAAATTCACTACAATATATTCTTAAGAGAAAATGAGCGGAAAAATTAAAGTAGCTAACCCGGTTGTTGAACTGGATGGCGATGAAATGACAAGAATTATCTGGAAATTTATTAAAGATAAATTGATCCTTCCTTACCTGGATTTAGATATCAAATATTATGACTTGGGTATGGAGCACCGCGATGCTACTAATGACCAGGTTACGATTGATGCAGCAGAAGCAATAAAAAAATACAGCGTTGGTATCAAGTGTGCTACAATTACACCAGATGAGCAACGTGTTCAGGAGTTCAAGCTTAAACAAATGTGGAAGTCTCCAAACGGTACAATCCGTAATATCCTTGATGGTACAGTATTCCGTGAGCCAATCGTTTGTACAAACGTACCACGCTTAGTACCTAACTGGACAGCTCCTATCGTTGTTGGTCGTCACGCATTTGGTGATCAGTACAAAGCAACTGATTTCGTTGTACCAGGTAAAGGTAAATTAACAATCAAGTTTGAAGGTGAAGACGGAAAAGTAATTGAGCACGAAGTATACAAATTCCAAGGCCCTGGTGTGGCAATGGGTATGTACAATACTGAAGAGTCAATCAAAGGCTTTGCTTATTCTTGCTTCAACATGGCGTTAAGCAAAAAATGGCCATTATACTTATCTACTAAAAACACCATTTTAAAGAAATACGATGGTCGTTTCAAAGACATCTTCGAAGACATCTACCAAAAAGAATACAAAGCTAAATTTGATGCTGCGGGTATCGTTTACGAGCACCGTTTGATCGATGACATGGTTGCTTCTGCATTAAAGTGGAACGGTAACTTTGTATGGGCTTGTAAAAACTATGATGGAGATGTTCAATCTGACACGGTTGCACAAGGTTTCGGTTCATTAGGTTTAATGACATCTGTATTGGTTACTCCAGATGGTTCTACCATGGAAGCTGAAGCTGCACACGGTACAGTAACACGTCACTACAGAGATCACCAGGCTGGCAAACCAACCTCTACCAACCCGATCGCTTCTATCTTCGCATGGACAAGAGGTTTAGAGTTCCGTGGTAAAAAAGACGGCAACCAGGAATTGGTTAACTTCTGCCAGACACTTGAAAAAGTTTGCGTAGCAACTGTAGAGAGCGGTAAAATGACTAAAGATTTAGCTGTTTGTATCCACGGTAACAAAGTGGAGCATGGCAAACACTATTTATACACAGAAGAATTCTTAGCTGCAATCGACGACAACCTGAAAGTTGCGTTAAAGAAGTAATTTCTGGAATGTAAATCCTATATCTAAAACCTCGCTGTCTTCAGCGGGGTTTTATTTTTATACCCAATCACTTATTTTACGTATAATCTAAAAGATTCATTTAAGCTTTTATCTCTTGAACGGAGCATTTGTCATATCGCTGGACTTTGAATTGTATTGGGGTGTAAGAGATTCCAAAACGAAGGAGCATTATGCTGAAAATATTCTCGGAGTGCGTGAAGCCATGCCTCTCCTGCTCGCTCTATTCAATGAATTTAATATCAAAGCAACATTTGCAACCGTAGGCCTGTTAAGCTTTGCCAACAAAGAAGCACTACTTGCCGGCATGCCGGACAGCATGCCTCATTATTCACACACGGCATACAACTTAACACCTGAATATTTACAGCATCTCGGGCATTCAGAAGAAGACGATAAATTCCATTTTGCACTTTCCTTCATCCAGCAAATCCAGCAGGAAGGTGTGCATGAAATGGCTTCCCATACCTTCTCGCATTATTATACCCTGGAAGAAGGTGCCAGCCCGGAAACATTCCGGTCCGATATTGAGGCTTATAAAAAAAGAGCACATGCGTTGGGGATTTCGCTGAATACAATCATTTTCCCTCGCAATCAATATAACGAGGAGTATTTACGTATTTGCAAGGAAGCTGGCTTCATAGGCTTTAGAGGCACAGAAGACAGTTGGCTGTATAAGCCACTTAGCCGTGCAAAAGAAACAACCTGGCGCAGACTCAGCCGTATCATTGATGCCTATTGGAACATCAGCGGCATTCATTGCGCTGACTGGTCGGAATTAAAACACCCCAGCGGATTATACAACATCCCCGCAAGCCGTTTTCTACGACCTTATTCAGCCAAACTAAGCTGGCTGGAAAGCCTGCGTTTGAGACGCATTACCAATGCCATGACCCAGGCAGCATTCAATGGTAAAATCTTTCATTTGTGGTGGCATCCTCATAACTTTGGAAAAGACATTCAAAAAAATCTAAACTTCCTTCGTTCTATATTGGAACATCAGCAAACCCTACATAAAATTTATGGGTTTGAATCCCGAACGATGAATAAATGTTACTCGATCCTAAATAACTATGAGCAACGATAAAGAAATTATTAAACGCGCTGTTGAACGTCACGATATCGACAGCAGTATTTTTCAAGGCAGATATGTAAACTTCACTCAGGGGAAATATACCGATGAGTTCATTTACGGGCGCTACCAGATGTTTGAAGAAATAGATGCGATCTTATCCAAACTTCCAAAGGGTGCTAAAGTCCTTGATTTAGGTTGTGGCACCGGACACTTCTCTTCTTACATACACACGCTGGGTTATCATGTAACTGGCCTTGATCCATCAACAAAGATGCTGGATTATGCCCGTCAGAATTTCCCGGATATTTCTTTCGTGGAAGGCTATTCCAATACACTTCCGTTTGAAGACAATACGTTCGACCTGGTCATAAGCATTGAAGTGCTGCGCTATCTTGACAGCAAAATTGTACTGGAATCATACCAGGATATATACAGAACCTTAAAGCCTGGCGGCCGCATATTTATTACCCATGTAAATACGCTTGCTACCGAAGGTTATTATATTTTCTACCACATGAAGAAAGTATTACATGCATTAAAAGGAACTGAATACCACAATGCATACTTTACTTCTGCAAGCAAAGAAGAACGCACGCTTAAACAAATCGGATTTAAACACATCACCTGTATCGGCCGCATGTTCGCTTCGGTACGTACAGGCTATAAATTTGGCAAGACGATTGGTAAAACATATGCAAAAGTATTAGAGATATTCAATTCCAAACAACGCTTTGAAAAAAGTCCGTTTAAAAACTTCACCGGACATTTGATTGTCGTTGCAGAGAAATGATAATTAATTATAAATTATGAGTTATGAATTATGAATTTAAAACCCCAGTCATAATTCATAACCCACATTTCATATTTATTTCTCCCAAATCAGAAAAGAACAAAATAGAGTCTTTTCACTATAAGGGGTCGATGTCCTTCGTTCTCTAGTCACATCTATAATATTTATTCAATTCATAACTCATAATTTATAATTCATAATTAAAGAAATGAAATACAAAATGCTTGTCCTTGACATGGACGACACCCTGCTTACCGACGATCATCGCATTTCAGAAAAAAACAAAGAGGCTTTACTTAAAGCACAGGAGCTGGGTGTATATGTAGTACTGGCTTCCGGTCGGCCGACTCCAGCCATGACATCCTATGCAGCTGAATTGAACCTGGAAAAATACGATTCTTATATCCTTGCCTATAACGGAGCTGTAATCATGCGTATGAAAGATGAAAGCATTCTGTTCGAACAAAGTTTAACGAAAGAAGAAATTCATCGTCTATATGATTTCAGTGTAGCACATAAAGTACACATCATAACCTATATCAACGGCGCGATCATCAGCGAAACTGATTCACCATACATTGATATTGAGAAAAAGATCACAGGGATGCCTTTTAACAAAGTAAGCAACTTCAAAGCTACGGTGAATAGCTCTGCCATCAAGTGTATTCTGTTAGAAGATCCTTCCTATTTAAAGCAGGTTGAGAAAATATTAAAAGCAGAAATGCCGGATAAAAGCGTGGCTACTTCCAAACCGTATTTCCTTGAAGTGACACACTACGGCATAGACAAAGCAGAAAGTTTAAAACGTTTAGCGGCAAAACTAAACATCAGACAGGAAGAAATTATTGCTGTAGGCAATGCAGAAAATGACCTGTCAATGGTACAATATGCCGGCTTAGGTGTATGGGTTGACAATGTAAATCCGGATCTTCGCGATAAAGCCAATGTGATTGTTGCCTCAAATAATAATGATGGTGTAGCTGAAGTTGTGGATCGTTTTATCCTTGCCGGCTAAAATAGCAGGGATAAAACTTATTTTTCTGTAAAAAAAAGTCTGTATTCTGTAAAACTTCCACTGAATGATTTTATTATTATACATTCACTGAAATAGGTAATCACAGCCTAGTCAAGTTGCATTCAGGATTTTTAAATTGTAAATTATATATAATCTATTTGAAAGCAACAATTCGGGATCACGATGACTCGCGGGAGGAAAATAGTAAGATTCGTCTCCAAAACTTTTTTGGCACTCATAGGATTATTTCTTTTCCTATTCGTATCCTTGTGGGCAGTCTTAAAAGTGCCTTCCGTTCAAAACTTTTTAGTTTCAAAAGTAACTACTTATATCAGCGACAAAACACATACACGTGTTGAACTGGCATATATCGACCTGGAGTTTCCAAAATCGATTCTATTACAAGGCATTTTTCTCGAAGATCAAAAACACGATACACTCATTGCTGTAAAAGAGCTGGAGTTAGATATTAATATGCTCGCGCTACTTACAAGCACTGTTTCCATCGAATCTACAGAGCTGGATGATTTTTCTGTGCATTTAAAACGAAGTGAACGGGATAGCACCTTCAACTTCCAATTCCTGCTTGATGCATTTACTTCCGACAATAAAAAAGAAGTTAATATCGATACAACGAAGACCGGAACACCCTGGACAGTCAAAGCCAATTCCATTGTATTATCCCATGGCCACTTCCACATGGAGGATTCGTTAAGCGGCTTGTATATAAATCTCTCTTTGGGAGAAATGAAAGGCGAACTAAATAAGCTCGACCTGAATAAGAGTTTTGCCGATGTTGGAGATATTGCATTATTGGATGTACATGGCAGTGTTCGTAGCACCAAACAATCGGCTCCTGATACCAGTACTTCTGCAGGATGGCGAGGCCTATCAATATCCGGATTGACCATAGAACATTCTTCGTTCAGTTATTCAGATCAACTTTCATCCTTACTCGCTTCAGCAACAATCGGCACACTTGAATTAGAGAACACATCCATAGACCTGATTGAACAGACAATCGCTTCCGACGGACTTTCCATGGCACAAAGTTCATCGCTTATCCAACTAAAGAAATCAAATACAGCATCTGAGGCAGACACATCCACTTCTAATTGGAACGTACAAGTATCAGCATTGCAGTTTGATCAAAATGATTTCAAAATGGATGTACTGAATGAAGCTAAAATCCATTCAGGTATCGACTGGAATCACCTGGCATTAACAGGTATCAATACACAGGCAAAAGATCTTGCTTATAACGGTCCGATGATTGAAGCAACCATCGAATCTTTATCGGTACAGGATAAAAGCGGCTTCGGCATCCGGTCTTTGGAAACGAATGTCTACATGGATTCAGACAATGCATCGCTAACAGATTTATCGCTTGTTACCAATTATTCCCGCCTCGGCCAGGATATCAGTATCCAATATAAATCCTTAGAAGAACTCATGTCTACCCTATCGGTTAATTGCAACATGAAAAATAACCAGGTAGCGATTAAAGATTTACTACTGCTTGTTCCGGCACTCGACACAATAGAGATCATCCATAAAAACAAAGATCGCTCCGTTGTCTTTGATTTACTTGCGCAAGGCAATATGAACAAACTGGCGCTTAAGAAATTCTATTTAAAAACACTCGAAACAAGTATTGACGCAAAAGGACAGATCAACTTCATTACTGATCCCGACAAACTTTTCATGGATCTGAATATTAAACGTATTCAAACGGGCGCTGCTGATCTTACAGCCCTGCTACCCGACAGTGCATTACCATCAAGCATTGTTATTCCTTCTGAATTATTCCTGACCGGAAACTACAAAGGTACGATATCCGATTTTACATCAACCCTGAATCTGGGCAGCTCCATAGGTAATGCATTGGTTCATGCAGACATATCCGGACTACAGCAAGAAGTACCTTCTTACAAACTGGCATTGCAAACACATAATTTTAACCTTGGAAAACTATTAAATCAAACGACTCTTGGCGAACTGAATGGAGCTATTGATGTCACAGGCAGCGGTATTGATACCAACACATTTGCCGCAACTATTCATTCAGATATTGAATCGATGTCAATCAATGCATACAACTATCATTCCATTCAATTCAACGGAGCATTAAATAAACAGTTGATTGAAATTGAAGGAACAGTAGCCGATAGTAATCTGAACCTTTCGCTTGCAGGAAAAGCCAATCTTAACAAGCAGCAGGAATTTTACGATCTGAAATTAAATTTAAAAGGTGCAGATCTGCAGAAACTGAAACTTACTGAAGAACATACTACCGTTTCAGCCAACACAGATATGCATCTCAACGGAGATCCTACAAAAAATATCAATGGTCATATTTCTACACGCAACATTCTTGTTATCCAAAATGGAAAAAGATATAAAGAAGACTCATTGGTATTGGTTTCTGTTAATGAGCCGGGCAAGAGTAACGTCAAACTCAACAGCTCCATGTTTGCAGCCACATTCGACGGAAACATAGATGTATTGTCTGTAAGCGGCGCGGTTACCAACCATCTAAACCGGTATTTTCATTTCACGGATGCTCCTTTCAAAAAAATGAATCCTCAAAACTTCACCTTTGAAGTTCAGATAAACGACTCTCCGTTGTTGCGTGAAGTAGTTCTCCCATCATTAAGCCAATACAGTTCCATGAAAATCAATGGATCATTCAATAGTGAAGAAGCGAAACTCGCTATACTGGCAAACATTCCCTCAGCCACATACAGCGGCACAACTGTTAATGAGTTTGTATTCAACCTGGATTCGGACCCTGACAAAATCACTTATAACACCGGCTGGGATTATTTAAGTACAGGCAGTATAAATCTGCAGCAAACAACTGCAGACGGCACCATCGAAAAAGATACTGCAGGTATCAACCTTAGCATTAAGAATACAGATGGAAAAGATAAAATAAAATTAAATTCCATCCTGACCATTACCTCCGGAAACCGTTATCGATTCAGTATTTTAAAAGATGGGCTTGCACTGCAGGAAGAAAAATGGACAGTGGCAGAAAAAAATTATATCGAAGTCGGCCAGAAATATATTTTTGCCGAGCACTTCAACCTATCGCACAATACCCAATTTATCAAGCTCCAATCGGCAGCCGAGGGAAATGATATAGACATTCAATTCAAAGCATTTGATCTGCATACATTATCACAGATCATTGAAGATGACACACTATTGGTACAGGGTATCCTGGATGGGGAGGTAAACTTCAAACACATACAGCAAAATCCTGCCTTTACTTCCCAGCTGAATATAAAAGATCTTGCTTACAAGGATTCACGTGTAGGAAATTTAAAAATAGCAGCAGACAACTTAACAGCTGATCGATATACAGCAACTATTGAATTAAGAGATTCTCTTAACCGGGCTACGATAGCTGGCTATTATGTTGGCTCTTCCAGCGACGTGCATTTCAATGCTGATATACAATCGATCGAACTTCACTCCCTTGAAGCCTTCAGCGGCGAACAAATACACGGCAGTAGCGGCAAGGTAAAAGGAAATATTGCCATCACAGGTACTCCCAAAGAACCTAAATTCAATGGTAACATACAATTCGTGGATGCATCGACCAAGGTTGCTTACATCAATCAACGGCTGTTCATGAAGAAAGAAACAATAAGCATTTCACCGGAACGGGTTACATTCAATTCTTTCAACATCCTTGATTCATTAAACAATGAAGCTGTGATTAATGGTTATGTGGGCATTAAATCATTTAACGACGTCACATTTAATCTAAACGTCAATACAAATGATTTCATGGTATTGAATACTACTGCAGTGAATAATAAATTATATTATGGCAAAGTAATCCTCGATAGTAAAATTTCGATCAAAGGAAACCAGGATCTACCGGTAATCAATGCTGACATTAATATTGTCCGGGGAAGTCACTTCACTTTTGCTGTTCCGGATTCGAAAGTTACGGTAGACCGAGGAGATGGCGTTGTAATCTTTACCAGTGATTCTTCTTCTCTGGACCCGATCATGCTCAGACAAACCGATGAACTTACTACACAAAAAATAACCGGCCTTGATCTTTCTGCAAAAATACACATCAACAGAAACAGTACGTTGAAATTATTAGTCGACCCGATTTCAGGAGATTCGTTATCGGTAAGAGGTGATGCTGACTTGAATTTCAAAATGGACGAAAGCGGACAGACCAGCTTATCCGGCAGGTATGTTGTGTACGACGGAAGTTACAAAGCTTCTCTGGAAAATCTGATTGTACGAAGATTCAATATTACACGCGGCAGCACCATTATCTGGAGCGGTGACCCGACCAATGCACTTGTAGACATCAAAGCCACTTATGAAACAAGGACAGCGCCTGACGGGCTTCTTGCGAACTCGGCAGTAATTGATTCCAGTGCATTACGTAAGCCTCTGCCCTTTATCGTCATTATGTCGATGCAGGGTGAATTATTAAAACCCTTGATCAGTTTTCAATTGGATATGCCTGACAATACGAAAGGAGCTTTAGGCGGCGAAGTTTATTCCCAAATTTCCAATATCAATGCCAATGAATCTGAAGTAAATAAACAGGTATTTGCTCTACTTGTGCTGAACCGTTTTATAGTACCTGATAACAGCAGTAGCTCAGGAGGCGCTTCAGATTTCGCACGGCGCAGTGTAAGCAGAATGATGAGTAATGAGCTCAATAAATTATCTGCCAAATATGTAGAAGGCTTACAGATAGATGTTGATGTACAATCATACAATCAGGTAAATAATGGTGAACAGAAAGGTAACACACAGGTAGAAGTGGGTGTAAGTAAAAGCCTGTTAAATGAACGCCTTACAGTACAGATCGGTGGTAACGTACCGCTCGAAGGGCAGGATGCAGCAACAAACAGTAATGCAAAAAACATTACCGGTGATGTACAGGTTGAATACAAAATAACTAAAAATGGCAGGTATAAAATAAAAGCATTCCGGATCAACCAATACGATGGCATCTTAAATGGTAACATTGTAGAAACCGGTGCGGGTATCATGTATGTACGCAACTTTACACACTTCAAGGAATTATTTATTTCTAAAAAGAAAAAAAAGCAACTTACAGAAACCGACGATCAACAATAAATAGTATTAATGAAATTCAGCAATAGCTACATATGCATTATTATTCTTGCAATATTTTGCCTGGGGTGTAAAGCCACCAAGTATGTTCCCGAAGGCGACAGTCTCTATACTGGTTCTGATTTTAAGATCCAGTCCAATGAACCCAAGAAGTTTATTAAACGCGTCAAATCGGATCTGCAGGATCAATTAAAACCTAAACCAAATACATCTGTATTGGGTCTGCCCATAAAATTAAATTTTTATAGTCTGTTGGGAAAACCTAAAAAAGAAAAAGGACTAAGATATAATCTAAGCAAAAAATTCGGCGAAGCTCCAGTATTATTTTCAACCGTTAACCCGTCCTTCACCCAGAAAGCCTTATCAGCAGCACTTTTCAACCGGGGATTATTTGACGCGGAAGTAACGTACGATATCATAAAAAGTAAAAACGGAAAGAAAACAAGTATAACGTATCAAATCAAAACAGGTGCTTCTTATAAAATAAAAAACTATTCCGTTCAGATTAAAGATACAGCCATTATACATCTTTTAAAGGCTAACGAAGAAAAAAGCCGCATTAAACCAGGTCGCAGATACAACCTCACACGTTTAAAGAACGAACGCGAGCGGATTGATGAATTAATGAAAAACAATGGTTATTATCATTTCAATCCTGAGTTTCTGGTTTATGAAGCAGACACCATTGGCGCCAGCTCCAGCGTGGTAATGCGATTAAAGCTCAAACCACAAACCACTGAAAAAAGTATTCGCAGATATACACTTTCCGGTGTTTATGTTTTATTAGACAGCAGCTATACTGCCAAACATATTATACATGAAGCTGACACAGCAAACATAGACCATGTAATTTTATACCTGAACGAAGACTTCAAACCCTCACCGATTGCAGAGTATGTGTATTTAAAAGCAGGCGACTACTATTCAAGAGAGAATCAACAGTTGACACTGAGCCGGCTCATGGGTATGAACTTATTTAAATATGTAGACATATCCATCAATGAAAAAGATTCCACACACCTGGATGTATACATTCACCTTTCGCCTTTACCCAAACGCTCTGTCAGTGTTGAAGTTGATATGGTAAGTAAATCCAATAACTTCATAGGACCCGGCATAAATCTCAACTATACAGATAAAAATTTATTTAAAGGTGGAGAAAAATTAAGCTTAGGATTTCATGGTTCTATTGAAACCCAGTTAAACGGACAGTTCAAAGGATTATACACGTACGAATTCGGTCCGCAGATGAACCTAACAATTCCCCGATTCATACTTCCTTTTCCTGTAAAGGCTTCCAGCTACTTTACACCAAATACGTTATTCACTTCCAGTTATACATTTCTAAAGCGGGTAAATTATTTTGAAATGCGTACGCTTCAGTTATCCTTCGGATACAAATGGAAAGAGTCACTCCCCATTGAACATTACCTGCGCCCTATCAATATCAGTTTTTTCAACATCAGTCATATCAGCGATGATTTCAATGCATTGCTCCTGAGTAATCCTGCATTACGTCGCCGATATGAAGATCAACTGATTGCAGGCATTATGTATTCTTATACCTATAACCAGCAAGTATATCCGAGAAGAAAAAATCAGATCTATTTCAATGGCAATATTGATATCTCCGGCAATACACTCAGTGCGCTAAACTCATTAAGCGGTAGTCCGGAGAATAGCATTGGCGCCAAAACGTTTGCGGGCATTGCTTACGCGCAATATGCTAAGTTTGATATCGACCTGCGTAATTATTTAAAAGTAACCCGAAAAACTGTTTTTGCAAGCCGTATGATATTAGGTTGGGGGATTCCTTATGGCAACTCTTCTGCGCTACCTTTTGTAAGAGGCTTCTTCTCCGGTGGTGCGAATAGTTTACGTGCATTCCCCGTGAACTCCGTGGGGCCAGGCACCTACCGATTACCTGATAGTTTACAGAGTTCTTATTTTATCCAGCAAGGTGGCGACATCAAAATTGAATGGAGTGCAGAATACCGCTTTCCGATTGTAAGTATTTTCAAAGGAGCCTTCTTTGTGGACGCCGGTAACGTATGGTTATACAAGAATAACGATTTAATACCCGGTGCCCAGTTCAAATTTGAAAAAGCATTTACAGAACTTGCTGTTGGCGGTGGCTTTGGTCTCAGAGCAGACCTGAGCTTCTTTATTATACGTCTGGATCTTGCTACACCTGTACGTAAACCCTGGCTGGATGAAGGTGAGCGATGGGTACTTGACAATATGAATCTGGGCAGTAAAGACTGGCGGAGACAAAACCTGATCCTGAATATTGCAATCGGCTATCCATTCTAAAAAAAATATTATCTATTCAACTCACTAAAATAAAAAAAGGTTGTATGTACTCATACAACCTTTTTATTTTAATCCAATCAGATAGAATTTAATCCAGACCTACCAACACAAATGCACCCCAATAAATAGGTTGCTGATATTTCTGTAAGATATACATTTTGGCATCGTAAAGAGATTTACGTTTATTACCTGTCTTCAACCAATTCTTATAAAATTCATTTAACAAATCTGCCGTTACTTCATCAGACACTTTAAACAAACTCATAATTAAATTATTTGATCCGGCAACGATAAAGGCACGCTGTAAACCATATACACCTTCACCTAATTGTACATCACCCAAGCCCGTTTCACAAGCACTTAATAATACAAGTTCTGTATTATCAAAGTCAAGGTTCATTGCTTCATAGGCCGTCAATAAACCATCTTGCTTGTTAAAATCTACATTATCCGGATCATTCAGCAATTCACCGCCATTTGAAAGCAACAAACCTGAACGGTATAATGGATTCTGAGAAGATTCATTTTCCAATTCAGAATCAAAACCAGATTGTTTTAAATCCGGTAGAAAATACCCGTGTGTTGCAATATGGAAAAACTTCGGACTCTTTAATGATTTAATTTTTTCTTCCGTAGCTGCTTCTCCTATGAAAAGATCAGAAGGCACATTACTTTTTTGTAACAGGTCTGCAATTTCTTTAACTTCTTTCTCTGCACCCGGTAATTGAGGAATGGTTCTGTCATTTACATCAATGGTACTGTTCACATAATAAACCGGATTCCCTACTAGAGTAAGTTTACTTGCTTTTGTTTTTGTTTCGGCAACAGGTGCTGCTGTTTTACGTTGGTTCTTGTAAAATTCGGTCAGTATATCTTTGGTATTAGCAACCTGAACAAACTGATATTTCTCTAATTGATATTTCCCATCCGATCCTTTTAATGTTTCCAGGTTAATCTGGTTGAAAACACCTTCCGGGGCAATAATAATTCTGGTCTTTCCTGCAGGTAATATTTCCTGAATTTTTTTCCAGTAATTATTATAAGACGACTGATCATCAATGTTAAATTTCATACAGTTCCGATAATATTTAACATACTTCGTTTCCATCGCCTTTCCATTTGTCATGGCAACTAATTCCGGATAAGACTTCGTGTCTTTATGCAATACCAATGCTGCATATATTGTTGTATCCGTAAACTTGGTATTAAATTGTCTGAAACGAATCATTTCAATCGCAACCTCATTTTGTGTAAGCGCATTCTTCAATTGTTTCCAGTCAAACACAAGTTTACTTTCATAACTATCCGAGAATAGTTCAGACGATTCTGAAAGATACTTCTCAAGCGATTCAATTTCTTTTTGAAGTTCAGCTTTGTTTACACCATTTTCCTGAATCTGCTCATTGCTCATGGAAAGCACCGTTGCCAGATATTCTTTCTTACCGATCCAGCTTTGATAAGCATTGATCATCTGTTGATTACCGCTGTTCATAATACGCTGACGAACTTTGATAGAAGAATTCAACATCAATGCCTTTGTTGACAATGTCATGTTATATACGTTCCCCATCAATTCAGGTCTGTTGGCCTGTAATTGGTAAGCCATGGAATAGTAAAACTCAAAATCGGTTTTAATAACATTCCAGCTTTTCATTTTTTCACGTTCACTCAACGCCGGGAATTGCACATTAATAAATTCCAGATACCCCTTTATAGCTTCATCATAGGATTTAACGGCATTATCAAAATCTTTTAAGATAAAATACATTTGACCGCTCTTACACAATGCTCTTGTATAATCCGGATGGCTTGTACTAAACGACTCAGCATATATATCTTTTGATTTGATGAAAGACATATTTGCATCCACATACTTTTCTTTACGGTAATAAATAAGGCCTTTCAAATAATTATAATCGGCAGCATGCCTGTCTGTAGGACCGAATTTAGCCAACCAGATTTTATTGGCTGCTTCCAGGTTTTGTTCAGCTAAATCCTCTTTACCGGTTTCCAGGTAGAATAAAGAAAGGTTCTTCAATACATCTGCATAAATCGGTGTATTCTCATTCAGTTCTGTTTTAATGGTTTTCAAAGAAGCCAGGAACAGGGATTCTATTTCAGAATTCTTCCCTTTATTGTAATAAAGAATAAGAGCCAGATCATTTTTAGCAAGAGCCACTTGAACGTGTTCTTCACCATACAATTTCTTATAAATATCCATTACTTTCAGAATATTTATTTGAGCTGTATTGTAATCACCAATGGCGGTATGGATATCCGCATATAGTTTCAATGATTCAGCATAACGCAGAGAGCTTGTTCCAAAAATTGCCGCACAGATATTCATGGCACGTGTAGCATATTTTTCAGCTTTGGAATAATCACCTTTGATATAATATAAGAAGCCAATTTGGTTCAGCGGATTAATCAACGTTCTGTTATCTACACCAAAACGTTTTTCGCGAAGCTGAATAGACTTCAATAGACTCTCTTCCGTTTCCTGGTACTTACCAATATGAATATAAAGAATGGCAAGTTCTTCGATTGAAGAAGAAAGCTTAGAAGATTTCAATGTACGTTTAGATAACTTCAGGGCTTTCTTTAAATTCCGTTCAGCATCTTCATACAAACCTTCAATAATAAATAAACGAGCCTGCGTTTCAAGTACTGCTGCATATGCAAGGTTATCAGTAGTCAAAGCGTATTTCTTGAATAAGGCAAGTGCTTCACCCAGTTTCAATTCAGCAGCTCCGTAATTTCCTTGATAAATATCTAAGTTGGCCTGCACCTGTAAAGCTGTAGCATAATTCACATTCAAAGTACCATACCTTTTTGTAACAATGGTTAATGCTTCTGCGGCTACACGCTGCGCTTCATCAAACCTGTCTGTCAATTCGAACAACTGTACTTCCTGATATAGATAGGTAATGTATTTCACGTGCTGGTGATCAATCGCATTACTTACAATCTGATCCAGACTGTATTTATAGGTCTCTTCAGCCTGTTTAAATTTATCTGTATACATCACATAATATGTTGCGCGATCCAGCAACTGCATGTGATAATTAGGTGATTGATCACCCAGAAGTTTTAATTTAATATCTGTTGCTTGTTCAATGGCAAGTTCTGCTTCGTCGTATTTATCAAGTTCAACGTATGCGTCTGACATTAACTCCAGCAGATATGCCCGATCCAGGTGCACCGCCGGGATCATGCCCGGTTTAGCAAGAATTTTATCAAGGTTTTTGATTGCACCTTCCCAGTCTTCATTGATGATACGTTGTTTGATATCAAGCAACAATACTTTACTGTAGTAGTAATTATCGTTGCCGTAATAACGCTTCACACGCACATCAAACATTGTTTCCTTTTTTCTGAAGTCGGAACTCTGACTGGTTAATTTGTACGTAGGTATTAAATATTCAAAAATAAGAATGGCTTCACGACTGTAATTCTTATATCTGCCATATTTTGTTTTCAAAAGTGTTTCGTAAGCCTGGTCGTAAAATTTATTGGCTTCTTTTACTTTCCCAAGTGTCTCTGCCAATCGTCCTTTATAAAAAAGATTCTCAACATAACACAAGTCTTTCGTACCTACGTTTTGTTTGATCCATGTATTTGCACTGGTAAGAATGGAGTCCATGGATTTATAACTTCCATTATCCATATACATTTCAGCCTGCATATTAAGCATACGGGCATATTCACGCTTACGTAACATCAGCTCCATTGTCTTAAGCTTATATACTTTAGGATTGCCGGTCTTTGGATCCGTACGCATCTCTTCTTTTACAATCTGTCTTTTTCGAAAAGCAATAATCTCTGTTAATCCTTTTTGTGCACGGATATAATAACCCTGACGGTATAATGTGATCACAGAACTTTTTTTCAGATCATAAAACAAGTTGGAGTCTTTCAACCCGCCTTTTTGTATGATGCTGTAAATATCGCCCAGGTAATTCGCTGCATGCACGTAATCTTTATAAGAGAGATAAGTATTAATGGCATAATTGATAGACTTGGCATATTGATATACATCATCTTTTGAAGCCTTCTTTAATTCGTTATCTCCTTTTGCCATGTATTCTTCATAGGCAGTAAAATTGCCATCCAACTCAGATCCACGTGCATATAAAAAATAAGCCCGGGCCAATATCAATGCATCGGACTTACCTGAAGAGATTATATTATTAATCAGAATTCCGTTTGAACGAATTCCTAATTTATAATCCCCTTTTTCATAGTAAGCTTCAATTTTTGAGAATGCAGATTCAAAAGGACCTTCAGCAGCTGTAGCCAAAAAAGAGATGCTTAAGCAGATAATCAAAAAGACTTTTCGTAACAATGTATTCATATTTAATTATTTAAAATATTAATGTTGTAAGTTCTTAAAATTGTAACAGATGGGCAATAGAGGCAGTAAATAAGTATTGTTCAAAATTGCACAAATTAAAGACTGCGCTTCATTATATCAGTAATGTGAATAATATCTTCTTCGATCAATCTGGTGCCTGAAGGTAAACACAATCCGCTACTAAAAATTGAATCTGCACAACCATTCCGGTATGCCTGATATTGTTTAAAGACAGGCTGATTGTGCATAGGATTCCACAACCTTCTGCTTTCAATATTCTCTTTTTCCAGGCAGCTGATTATATGATCAGGAGTAACAGAAGCCGGAAGTTCTATGCAGGTTAACCAGGCATTATCGATGCCCTGTATTGTAGTCTTCACTTCAGCAAATCCTTTCAGGTGGGTGGAATACCAATCACGGATCTTTTTTTTCTTCTCAATTTTTTCAGACAATTGTTCAAGCTGCCCCAATGCGATGGCCGCATTAATATTACACATTCGGTAATTATAACCTATTTCAGCATGCTCGTAATAAGGTTTGTTCTCTTTGGCCTGATTCGCCAGCTTTGACACTTTTTCAAGAAGTAAGGGATCATTGGTGAGAACGGCCCCGCCATTTCCTCCGGTCACAATTTTATTGCCATTAAACGACAATACACCTATATCACCGAACGTGCCGGTTTGACGGTCTTTATAAGTTGTCCCAAGAGATTCTGCAGCATCTTCAATCAGGTACAGATTATATTTTTGAGCTATTGCTGTAATGCGATCGAGCTGGGCAGGAAATCCATAAATATGAACAAGAACAATTGCCTTAACAGGTAGTTTTTGTTCAATGGCATCCAGAATTGCCTGCTCCAGTAAATCAGGATCCATGTTCCAGGTATCCGATTCGCTATCAATAAATACAGGTATTGCGTGTTGGTACAGTACGGGAAAAACGCTTGCTGCAAAAGTAAACGTTGGGCAAAATACCAGATCTCCTGTTGAAATGCCTAGTGCTAAAAGTGCCAGGTGAATGGCTGAAGTACCAGAATTTACGGGCTCGACATAAGCCGAACCCGTAATCTGTTTTAATGTGTGAGTGAATGTATCTAACTGCGGACCAAATGGAGCAATCCAGTTGGAAGCAACGGCATCCTGTATATATTGCAGCTCATGACCAGATAAATCGGGCGGTGAGAGATATATACGACCTGCCATTATACGGGTTTCTTAACGAGCGTACGAATGATTTTACCAGGCACCCCAACTACCATGGAATAATCCGGAATATCCTGGATAATAACAGCACCTGCACCGATCACACACCACTTACCTATTGCCTTACCAGGTATAACAATGGAGCCGGCTCCGATATGGGTTCCTTCTCCAACAGAAACCTCTGCACATAACGTAACATTTGGAGATATGTGAACAAAATCACCCAGGTCACAATCATGTTCAACAACAGAATTGGAGTTGATGATGCAATGCTTACCTACTGTAGAGCCTGCATTAACAATAGCTCCGGGCATTGCTACAGTACCTTCACCCACTTCCGAAGAAGGTGAAACAGTTGCTGCTTTATGAATACCCTTACCAAAGGAATGTTTGATTTTTGAAACGATCTTTTTGCGAACAAGATTGTCGCCAATGCTTATAATAATGGGCTGTTCGGGCTGGTGCGCCGGATCGTAATATCCTACCACACGTACATTGTCTAACTGAATAACATCCGGATTGTCGTCAAATATTGATTTTACCTCACCCCCTGATGAGATAATACAATCTTTAACAACCCTCGCGTGGCCACTGGCACCATATAAAAGCATAACGATTAATTTTTAAAAGGTTTCATTGTAAAATCTTTTGAAGCATTCACTTCATGTATTTTCAGTATCTGAAAAAAGGTTTTCACTAAAATAAGAATATCTAACCCAAATGAGATATTTTGAACATAAAAGTTATCCAAAACGAATCGCTGTTTCCAGTTAATTTTATTTCTGCCATTCACCTGTGCCCATCCTGTAATGCCCGGAACAACCTCAAAACGTTGCTTCTGTTGTTCTGAGTAATACGCTGCATAGCTCAGTAATAAAGGCCGCGGTCCAACTATGCTCATCTCTCCTTTTAAGATGTTGAAGAGTTGGGGCAACTCATCCAGAGAAGTAAAACGAAGTATTTTTCCAAATCCTGTCATACGCTGCATATCCGTCTGTGGAATCCCTTCCTGCTCATCACGCATCGTCTGAAATTTAATCATTTTGAAAGATTGCATTTTGTAACCTGAACGTTCCTGGACAAAAAAAATCTTTCTGTACAACATCAAGTTTATCATACAAATCAGTAGCAATACTGGAGATATGATCAACAACCCTATTATTGTACAGCCTTTATCAAAAAAAGGCTTCATGTGTGCCCTGTAAAACATTAACCGACAGTTAACAATTATATGTGTGAATAATAGTAATTTTAAGACCAAATACCGGGTACAATTTACATGATTGCATTTCCAAACGCTAAGATTAATCTTGGCCTCTACATTTTAAACAAACGGACGGATGGTTTTCATTCCATCGAAACGTGCTTTTACCCAATCCCTTTAACGGATATCCTGGAAGTCATACCTTCAGCATCCTTGACGTTTACAAGTTCCGGAAATCCAATACCCGGCACTTCAAGCGGCAACTTATGTATTAAGACGTATGAAGCCGTGAAAAAGATTCATAACATCCCTGCGGTACACATACATTTACATAAAAATATCCCCATTGGGGCCGGACTGGGGGGAGGCTCTTCTGATGCAGCCTATACTGCGAAGCTTTTAAATGAACAGTTTAATCTGGGTCAATCATCCGAACAACTTGAAGATATTGTTCGTCCGATTGGCAGTGATTGTCCTTTTTTCATTCAAAACAAATCTATTCTGGCTTTTGAAAAAGGAGACCGTTTTTCGGACCCTGACATTGTAAATCTGACGGGATATTGGCTTTATTTAATTTACCCCCCGATTCATATTTCTACTAAAGAAGCTTACGAAGGCGTTATTCCCCAAAATAACCGCCAACCCCTCAAGGAAATACTCGTAAAACCTATACATGAATGGAAACATTTGCTGGTAAATGATTTCGAAACAAGCATCTTCAAAAAACACAGTGTATTGGAAAGAATAAAGGAATCGCTCTATAATCATGGTGCAGTTTATGCTTCCATGAGTGGGTCGGGATCCAGCATATTTGGCTTGTTCAAAGAAAAGCCTGACACTATAGATTTTGATTTAGAAAATACATTTACCCATCTGGTACAATTATGAAAATAACATTCCCTGTAAGATCTCTTTTTATTGCCGCTACATTGTTATGGATCTCTATCCACAATACTTCCGGTCAAAGCAATAAAGTCAAAATTGATACACTCGATCATTACATAGAATTTGGTTCAGGCGGCGGCATCACAGGTCAGGCCCAGGGACATATGCTTACCTATTCAGGCAATGTATATAAGGCAATACGTACGCTGGATAATGAACTAACCATTTCATTTGTAAAAAAGATAAAAAAATCCAGAGCCAAACGATTCTTTAAAGCGGCACAAAAACAGATAAGTCCGGACTTTCAGTTTAACGAACCTGGGAACAGGTATCAATATCTTTATCTGAAAACAGCCCAATACACAAAAAAGGTTGTATGGGGAAGTTTATCAAAACCAGCCCCTAAACAAATTATTAAATTATCAACGAAGCTACAAAAACTAATTTTATGAAGCAGATCGTCTGTACAATCTTCATCACGTTGGCTGCAGTATTTTTATCCTCTGCACAAAGTCTGATGGAGGAAAAAGAAAAGAATACATATTTAGGAATCAAACCTGAAATTAAAGCTACCCAAATTAATGGAAGCAACCGTAGTCAGGATTCACATACCCTGATGCCAGCACTTGAGCGGGTAACTAAAAACCACCTGTTGTTTCCATCAAAAGAGCGAAACATGATCTATCGTTCTCCACAAACCGGACAGCCGATCTTTGTTCTGGCTCAACCTGTATCCAGCCCGACAGCACGTTTAGCCTATACCGGCGAAATTCCTAACGTATCATACCTACTGCAATTGAATGCACTGCTGGGATTATCAAATGCAGAAAAAATGTTTCGTGTTTACCAGACAGATATTGATCCTCTAGGCGGGAAAGTTCTTCGTTTGAAACAATATTATAATTCATTGGAGATTGAAGGAAGTGAAAGTGTTATACACATCAATCAAAATGGAGGATTAACCTCCTGGAATGGTTTATATATTAACCCAACTACGATTAAAATTACTTCATTTTCAGTTTCTGAACAGACAGCCGTGCAGAAAGCTTTGACCGATCTAGGTGCAGACAAACAAGTCTATGAATTGTCTGATGCAGAAAAAACATTTCTGGAATATTCAGGTCCTTCGGTAAGAGCTGTTTATTACATTGATAATAAAGTAGTGCAAACATGTGTCCCTGCTTACATTATAGAGATCCGTCCAAACTTCATGGATTGGATGGAATACGTTATTGATGCGAATACTGGAAATATCCTGGCCTACTATTCAAAAACATGTCATGTTGATGGTCCAAGAACATCTAAAGGAGCAGATCTGAATGGAGCACAGCAAACCATCAATACGTATCAGATCGGCACATCTTACTATGCCGTTGATGGCAGTCGAAGCATGTTTAAACTAAGTGCTTCTTCCATGCCAGACAATCCGGTGGGTGCTATACAAACATTAGATTTAAAAAACACCTGGGGAAGTTCTACTACATTTACCTCCATTAAATCTTCTACGAATATCTTCAATGCAACAACAATTTCTGCCCACTATATTGCCGGCAAAGCTTATGAATACTACTCCACGGTCCACAACCGGAACTCCATCAATGGAAACGGAAGTACAATTATTTCTTTCATTAATGTTGCCGACCCAGACGACGGAACAGCAATGGACAATGCTTTCTGGAATGGTAAAGCTATATACTATGGCAATGGTAATACATTGTTTAAACCACTTGCCGGTGCACTTGATGTTGGCGGCCATGAATTAACCCATGGTGTGATACAAAACACTGCAAACCTTTCATACAGCGGAGAGTCGGGCGCCATCAACGAATCTATGGCTGACATTTTCGGTTGCATGATCGATTCGCTGGATTGGCAAATCGGTGAAGATGTAGTAAAACCAGGCAACTATCCTACAGGTGCGTTGCGGGATCTGTCTGACCCGCACAACGGTGGTACAGACTTAAGCGATGCGGGGTGGCAACCACGAATCTTATCTGAAAAATACAAAGGAAGTTCGGATAATGGCGGAGTACACATCAATAGTGGCATACCTAATTATGCCTTCTACCTGCTTGCACAATCAACCAAACGTACTTCTGCAGAAAAAATATTTTACAGAGCATTAACCACATACCTGGTACGTTCTTCTCAATTCATAGACCTGCGTATTGCCTGTATACAAGCGGCAAAAGATATCTTCGGAAATTCTTCAGCAGAAGCTATTGCAACCGGCAACGCCTTTGATACCGTTGAAATTACCGAAAATAGCGGTACTCCTATTAGTCCCGCATCTGACGATGTATTTGTGAACAATGGAAAAGATCTCTTGCTGGCTTACAATACCAATACGAATAATTCTCAGAAACTATTCCGCTTAGAGCTGCAAACATCAACGAAGACCCCAATCAGTAATACCGTTATATCGAACAAACCAAGTGTAACAGATGATGGGAAAAAAGCATACTTTGTGAATTCAGCAAATCAAATCAAAATGGTTACCCTTACGCTGAGTAGCATTTCAGAACAAATTGTCGAACAGCACAAGATCTGGAACAATGTTGCTATCAGTCGCGATGGCAAACGTTTGGCTGCAACAACGATTGACCAGGATACATCCATTTATGTATATGACTTTGTATCTCAATACTGGGTTAGATATCAATTATACAGTCCAACGTTTTCGGATGGCATAAAGTCTGGCGGTCCGATCTACGCCGATGCACTGGAATGGAACGCGACAGGCGACCAACTGGTATTTGATTGCTACAACGAATTTGAAAATGTGGACGGCAGCAATATTTCATACTGGGACATCAATTTTATCCAGGTATGGGACACTATTGTGAACGACTTCGGCGACGGTACCATTACCAAGCTATTCCCATCCCTACCGGCAGATGTGAGTGTGGGCAATCCTACATTTGCAAAGAACTCACGTTCCATCATTGCTTTCGACTATATAGACGAAGCCGCCAGCGAATTATATGTAATGGGCTGCAATACCGAAAACAATGATCTCAACGCTATCACATACAGCAATGTACTTAGCTACCCGAACTTTAACCGTACCGACACAAAACTTGCTTATGTATATGATGCCGGCACGTCAACAACATCGCGCAAAACAATCTGGTACATAGATCTGGCTGCAGACAAGATCTCCTCAGACCCGGCAGGTACTGAAGATGTATTGTACGATTACTCTACCTGGCCGGTATATTACTCGAATGGAACAAGACTTGCCACTTCTGTATTATTCAAAACTGCAGAAACCCAGTCGCTGCTTGTTTTCCCGAACCCTAATAACGGAGATGCCTCTCTATTGATCGAGGCAAATGAATCTTCCAATGGAGTGGTTAAGATAACAGATGCCAGCGGAAAAATGTTATCGACAATATCCATTACTATGTCTGCAGGAGAAAATAATATTCCGCTTTCATTACCGGCAAATGCGCCGGCAGGATTTTATCTGGTAGCGGTAGAATCCGGACAAAAGAAATGGATCGGCAGGCTGGTGAAATTATGATTTGCCAAGGCGGAATGAATTAGCAATAATTATAAATTATGAGTTATGAGTTATGAGTTATGAATTCATAGTTAGTAGCAATACCAGCCATAAAAAAAAGAGTGATGATAACATCACTCTTTTTTTTATGACCCTCATTCCCACTCTTTCTTAAAATCATTGGTATCATCAATTAAATGAGTGTCAATTTAACTGTTGCCTGCCTTATCCTATGCCCTCTCCTGGCTTTTTATATGCTATTGATGTGTGATAAAGGTATGATAAAGGTGGAACAGAGGTGGGAAAGAGGTGGGACAAAGGTGGGACAACCATAGCAGATATTACCTTCATCCCTTACTTTTATTAACATCTGATAAGGCATTTATGAACCTTTGTTATTAAATGCGCTGTTTACAGTTTTTTTATCTGCGTTCATTTTTGATTGATGAAACTGAAATATACTTTCACAAAAAAATTCAATCAGTTTATGGCTATACTAAAAGGAATCATTGATTTAGAAGGTACTTTGGGAGATATTACCGTGTACACGGTTAACGGAAAGCGAATCGTGAGGCAGAAAGGCGGCGTGGATAAAAAGAAAATCATGCGGGGGAAAAACTATGTGCGTACGCGTGAAAACATGTCGGAGTTTGGCGGTGCAGTAGCAGCCGCTAAGGTGCTGCGTCAATCTATTCTTTCCATTGCGCGGGGATTTATTGACAGCAACTTTACGGGCAGGCAGCAGGGAAAATACAGGGATATGATTTCCACCGCGCAGGGTCTGCGCGGGCAACGGATTTTCAGGCCTCTGGAACACTCGGAGGCGCTGCTGGCAATACCATTTAATCCGAAACTGCATCTGGATAGTATACTTCGCCTGCGGCCTGTAATAACAGCCAATGCAGGGCGTACTGCCGCTACGCTGTCACTGCCGGGCTTTAATCCAAAAACAGATGTATTCCGGGAGCCTGGCGCTACGCATGTGGAATTGATCTATATCGTCGTTATTCAACCTGGTTTTGCATACGATGTACACTCAAAATGCTATAAACGCATGGACGAGTTGAGTCAGCATTATATGCAAACGATCTCTTCCGGATTGATCCCGCTCACAACCGATGAGGCATCAGACATATCATTGCCTGCACCCGCTTTCAATATCCCTGCACTGCACAAAGATAGCGCATTGATATCGATACTTGGCGTTCGCTATCACCAGCAGATCGGTTTTAAAACATATCCGCTGGAAACCGGCCGTGTAATGGGAATTGTGGGATGTCAGTAGACAGTGGACAGTAGACAGTGGTCAGTGAACAGTAGACAGTATCCGATAGAGAGTAACATCTCAACATAGCAGATGGCTGATCGGAAAAAAAGGAGTGACATCATACATCACTCCTTTTTATTTTTACTTATACCTTTAATTATTTCAATTCCCAGGTTGAAAATATACGCTTTGGAGCGTATAGGATAACCATTGCAAATATCCTTATTTAATGCTGATATTTTGCGCTACGGTACCAATCCGTATCTATACTATTTACTCCTAAAGCTATGTTTCTTTCCATTCTTTCATTCCGGAAAATTGTAATCATTTTATTCAGCGTTTTATTATTAAGTATCCTGATCTGTACATACTTATTAAAAGTTGTACCTGACAAGGAAAAAGAACTTAACACCAGAGGTTTCCGAATTCTTGGCAGAATAGAATCCAATTTTTTTGACAAGAAGCTGGGTTATTTGAATATGGTGGATTATTGTTTCAGTAAAAATAAAGATCTGAAACTGATCGAAGGATTAACCCGGACAAAATACTGGACCGATGAGAAATGGAAAAAAAACGGCAGCCCGCAGGTTTCATTGGATTATGATAAAAGAGAAGACAAATGGACTATATGCTTTTACAGTGATTATTATGAGAAAAAACAGGCCAGAGATTCTACTGAAAACAATATTGTCATTGATGGCAAACCGTTATTTTATAACAGCTACGTAGACAATGTTCCTGTATACCAATGTGATTTTAAAAGTTTTATTAAGCCACTGGTTGATTACCGGAAAGATTTTTTCGAAGATTATATTGTTTTCTACAAAGACTCCATTTTATACCAGAGCGCAAAATTTGCCTTTCAGAACACCACAAAGCAGGATACTTTGTTTAATAGCCAATGCATCAAATCAGGTATGGTGCTGAATGTAACGCTATCGGGGAATGAATATAAAGCATTTTATCAGCCTTTCAATATTTCTTCGAATACGAATATTACCATCTGTGGCCTGATTTCAAAAGAGAATTATAACCGGAATAAATTCATGCTGAATAACTATCAGATGATGCTGATACTCGTTTGTTTTTTATTATTGATACTCATTTTTCCATTCCTTAAAATGTTCACCATTACCCGCTATGAACGGATGATGAAAACAGATATCGGCATCATACTTCTATGCCTGCTGGGGATAAGCGCCATTCTTTCAGTATTATTTTTCCCGAAAATCCTGTTCGCGCAACATGATACTTCAGACCAGGCCTATATTAAACAGTTAAATGATTCTATACAAACTCATTTAAAAAATGAAATAGACAACAACATATCTGAACTGAACAGGCTGGAAAAGCTTATATCTACTGCAAACCCTGATAGTAGCAGGTTTTATGCCTGGTATTCGAATAATTATTTCAACCGTTATGCCACACATGAATATTCATTTAAAACAAAAAAAGGCAAAGACTCATTATACATCAATTTAAAAGCCGATTCTTCTTTTTATAAATTATTTAAAAGTTCAAAATCCAAAGATTTAAAAGACAGCACTTATACAGAAAACATCCTGTTTATTAATTCAACAGGGGTAATAAAAGCCAGCTGGGAATTTGAAAACATAGCCATGCCCAAAGTTGTGGTAGAAAACCGCCAGTATTTTAAAGAAATTGTAAGCCCTCATCCTACCAAATGGAAACCCTCAGATACAAAAAATAAATATTCACTGGAACCCATTTATTCTTATACAAATCAGCAAAATACAATTGTATTCAGCAAGTCGCCCTCAAAAGAACTGAAAGACCGTTTTAATACATTAATCCGAAAAAAACTTAAAGAGAATAAGGTTAAAGAAGCTTATACGATAAAAGACATAATACAAAAAGAAAAACATCTACCTCCTACTATACAGATTACAGAAAAGAAATCTGCGGGTACAACTCAAACCAATATTGATACCATTTGTCATTCAAAAAAGATATTTGAAACAGATTCGCACTCCTATCATCCATCTCCGGAATTGTATGACAAAAGGGATATCTTCAGTGTGCTTGGTATTGAAACCCGTTTATTTTCTGTGAGCTCGCCTGTATTGAGTAATGAATATGGGTTCTGTATTATTGACAAAGATGGAGAAGTGTTATTTCATTCAGATAAAGAGCGTAACATACGGGAAAACTTTCTGGAAGAATGTGTAGATACAGAACAATTAAAATCTGCCATTTATAACAACACGTCTACCAGTCTTGATCTTACTTTTTACGGTAAAAAGCACCATGCCTATATCAGCCTTCTTGATAAGGAATATCCATTACATGTTATCACCTTCATGGATTCTACTTATTACACCAATTCAATGGCCGACATGAGCAATTTCGGATTGATCTATTTATTTACACTGATTGTTCTGCTCCTTCTGGTTGGGATCTTATGTTATCTGCTCATCATACGTACCAAATACCTGGCAAAACAAAGCTTCGATCTGCGTTTTTTAACATTCAGTTCATATAACTATGCGCTGGCCAAAAGACTTACAGGTTTTATGCTGATCAACCTGTTATTGTTCACAGCTGTTGGCTCTTTCCTGGATGGTTTCGGTCTGCTTTTCTTTATTCCACTGGCCATTCTGAATATTCCCATTTTTGGTGCGTATATTATGTATCATTCAACCAAAAAAATCATTTATAAATATCCATTCAGAGTAAATATTTTTAAAAGATACTGTATCGTATTACAAATAACTGCCATTACCGGTACACTCATTTTATTATTACTTGGGATCGCTATCTATAATAAAATGATTGAGCCGATAAATCTGATCATCATTTTATTATTCATACCAATTTATATTCTTGTATTCTATCATACATTCAACAGAAAAAACCTTAGAGGCCGGGGTAAATTATTTGCAGGTTCTGTAAGTACAATTTCAGATAACATTTACCAAAGACTGCAACGTCCCTTTTCATTTTACAAAAAAAATACCGGCAGCACCTCACATGCTTACGGAATGGATATTAAAAAACAGATTACCTTGTATCCGTTCACGCTTATACTTTTTCTATGTACAACAAGCATTGTACCGGGCTTTCTGTTGTTTAAGCAACTCAGTTCGATTGAATCCACATTAACGCAAAAGCGCCGTTATACAGAAGTGCAGGAGCACAGGAATGAACGGAACAGTTATTTCAGTAAAATACAGGACAATTCACCTCTATTAAAAAATCCTTCTATCCAATCAAAACTTTATAACAAAGGCATATATCCCATGCCCGGCATATTATCTGAATACGATGTTCAGAAAAACGAAGCTTTTTATAAATTCTATATAAAAATAATCAATTATGCCCGATCAAATTATAATGAATACGAAGTAAAAAAAATATTCGGTTACCTTACAAATGATCAGCAAACAACGAATAAAAAGTCTGAGATGCAGGCAGATCATAAAAACTTTGCCGGATTTTATTCCGGAAATGAAGATAACTATTTATGGCTGCTCTGCTGCCTTGCCGTTATTTATGTTGTTGTACGGTTTCTTTATAAAAAAATTACCCTGATAGAATATTTTTTCAATTCGAGGGATGGATTTGACGACCGCCATCTGATTGAATATTTTGAAAAATCAACTTCAAATTTACTGATCCTGACCCTTCCGGGCTCCGGCATTGAAGAATTGTATCTGAATAAGGATGCGTTAAAGGAAAAACAATTTGAATTAAACAACGATCTGTCAACTGACCATAAAGATCTGACGGAAATATTTTATGAACATGATTACGAATTATACAGCAATAAAAATGAGCATCCCAATTTTGAATATTTATTGATTTTAAAATATACCGAATTCCGTGCGGATAAATCAGAGCAGTTAGCTGACCGTATCCTATCCTTTGAAAAATATTTCAAATCAAAAAAATATAAAGTTATCTGGCTCTCTCATTCAGACCCTGCGGAGCAGGTTGAGAAACTAATCAAGAACAGCAATAAATTTTATTCCAAGGTAATCAAAGAAGGCAACTATAAAGATATTGAAGACTACTATAGCAAGAGTCATACATTTGATAAAATGTTGAAGATCCTGGATGAATTTGATAAAACCTATTTTTCGCTTACGCAATATTCGGATGATAAACCGATTAATCAATCAGAGATCAACATAAAGAAAAAATACAAGTATATCTATTCGGTCATTGATATTGAAT
>JAGKWN010000154.1 GCA_021151805.1 Cytophagaceae bacterium
CGGTATTTCTCGTATCTTTAATACAATAGTTTTTAGCATACTATTTTGCTCCCCATTTTAAAAGAATCTGTTGGTATTATATGTTGAATCTGGAAGAGTTGCTATTAGGTTTTTCTACACTTGTACTGGTAAGTATTTTTATTGCACGTATCAGCAATAATCTCGGTGTGCCTGTATTATTACTCTTTTTAGGAGTTGGAATGATGGCAGGCTCTGAAGGTCCTGGTAATATAGCTTTTGATGATACCGGTCTTGCACAGTCTATCGGGATCTGTTCATTGATCTTTATATTATTTTCGGGTGGATTATCTACACACTGGAATATTGTAAAACCTGTTTTGTGGCCTTCGCTGAGTCTGGCTACACTGGGCGTGGCTTTAACGGCCGGCACGGTTGCGATCTTTGCCAATCTTGTCTTTAACGTTCCTTTGCTGATCAGTTTATTATTAGGTTCTATTGTAGCATCTACGGATGCTGCTGCGGTATTCTCCATCATTGGTGCGCGCAACATCAAGATTAAAGGTAAAATCACACCGCTGCTTGAACTGGAATCAGGCAGCAATGATCCTATGGCCGTATTCTTAACCATTGCCTTGATTGAATTGATAAAAGTTCCGGAAGTATCCTTCTTGCGATTGAGTCTGCAGTTTGTAATGGAGATGGGGATAGGTCTGGCGATGGGATTAGGACTAGGCAAATCCATTGTATTTATCATTAACAGATTAAAAATTCCGATTGAAGGCTTGTATCAGGTCTTTGTATTTGCCGGTGCATTCTTTGTATATGCATCTACAAACCTGTTGCACGGAAGTGGTTTCCTGGCAGTATATGTAGCCGGCATGGTTGTAGGGAATAACAACATTGTTCATAAGAAAAACGTGTTTCGTTTTTTCGATGGAATGGCCTGGGTGGCACAGATCGTCATGTTTTTAACCTTAGGTTTACTAGTATATCCGAGTCATATCCTTACAAACTTTAGAACGGAATTATCGATTTCTCTTTTCCTGATTATTATTGCAAGGCCTTTAGGTGTGTTTATATCGCTCATTCCATTTAAGTTTTCTATTAAAGAAAAAATATTTATTTCCTGGGTTGGGTTGCGCGGTGCCGTACCGATTATCCTGGCTACATTTCCCATGCTTGCCGGTATTTACGAAGCACAGTGGATCTTTAATGTGGTGTTTTTTATCGTAATTACTTCAGCTTTGCTGCAGGGCTGGACAATTCCTTTTGCCCTTGATCTGTTAAAGCTGAAAGACACGTATACACCATTTATTACTTCACCAACCGAGTTCAATCACCTGGATGAAGTGGACCGTGTACGTATCAATATGATCGTGCCGGATAATGCTACCTTTAACAACCAATCCATCGTTTCCATTAAAGCGCTGCAAGGCTGTTTGATTATTACTGTGAAAAGGGGAGATACGTATTTCGTTCCTTCGGGCGGTACGATTTTAAAAAGTGGTGATTATCTGCAGGCGCTGGTAAGTCAGTCAAAAGTAGAAGAGCTGCAATCTATTGTTGAAGTTTCGCAATAGACAATTTGTTTGATTCATTTGAAATAATTTTTATCTGAAAATAATATGAAAAATATGTACAGATCTTTTTTTATCATCGGTCTTTCTGTATTGCTGCTGAGTGCGTGCTCAAGAACTTCAAAGGAGTATGTTCTGAAGGTAAGATTAAACAAGCTTACCATGAATGATATTTATGATTACGATTTGGTTAAAGATGTGATCTTTGATGCAGAAGAAGCCAATATGGATTCTATAAAAGCAAAAAGCAGGGAAGCGTTTTTGAAAGGTGTGGATGAATTGAAAAATAAGAACAATGCTGCCGGTGCTGTGCTTTTATTCAAAAGCTCAATTGTTAAATTTCCTGAAGCAAAAACATATTATGAGCTTGGGAATGCGCTGATGGAGGATAAAAGAAATAAAGAATCTTTGGAAGAAGCCATCAAGGCTTATCGGGTAGCCCGGGAGCTTGACATAAAACCTGTTTATTTGGTTTACTATAAAACAGCTTGCGCAGAAAATATGCTTGGTGCCCTGGATCCGGATGATGATAACAGCTATAGTGTGATATCTTCTTTAAGAGATGCTTTTCATGCAGGCTTTCAGGATACACTTGCTCTTTTGAAAGATGAACGTATCAATTCCATCGTAAACACTTTTCCTTATAAAGCATTGATGGTGGAATTAAAGTCTGCTAATTTAAATGAAAACAAAAATGGTTTATTTGAATTGTATAAGCAGGCTTACCCGGTGCAATTGACAGGCTTTGAAGTATCGGTCAATGATGTGGCAGATTCGGATAACAAAGAATCTATTTCATATGATTTCGCTGCTTTTGTACCCGAAATGCAGAATACAGAATTTGGTCGCGATGTATCCAATGATTTCTTTTATGATGCTGTTGTTCAGGCAACCCCTGCATATACGGCCCTTGTGTATACATCGGTATCTTTCTGGGGGGATAATGAAAACGGTATAATGCCTTCTTATACATCACTGGTAACTTATGATCCCAAGGGTGTTATCATAGACCGGAAATTAATTGCCTGTCAGTGTTCTGCAGAGAAGATTAAGACTGCAAGCATCAAAGATAATAAAGTATATGTGGAAGATCTTAAACGGATCTGGAAGGAACCTATTGATAAAACACCTTTTGATGAAAATGTAGTAGAGAAATATGAATCACAGGCGAAACTTACCTATGTGATTCAGGAAGATGGAACCATTACAGCCGCAGAAGTTCCTGCGAATTATATTGATACTGTGATTACAAAAGATCAATCCAAAAGCAGCCCCTTATAAAATATGAAAGTTTTTTTATACTCATTTCTTACATTTCTTTTTGTGAGTGCCTGTTCTGAAAAGAAAGAACAGCTTATTGTTGAACTTCCTGCTTTGAAAGCAAGCGAAATATATAATCCGGAGGATGTTAAAAAATATATTTTTCAATATGGAGAGCAGCATCAGGGTATTGCATCTTCCTATAGAGAAAAGGCCGAAGCAATAAAAGATAAAGACCTGAAAAAGGCAATTTACTTTTTGAAGCGTTCAATCACTTTGCAGCCGCTTGCTGAATCCTATGAAAAGCTGATTGATTTGTTGTCTCAAAACAAAAATTACTCTGAGGCTTATGAAGCTTACAACGTATTGGTTGATAAAGCATACTATCGTGTGGATGATAAAACAATTATCGATGAGTATGTATTCACCGTACCTACAGAAAAGATTCTTACGGATTATATTGTCATGAGTATTCTGGCAAACAATGCCGTTGATTATTATGCTCTGTACAATACCGGCGAAAAAGAGATAGATAAGCAAAAAATCCGTGAAGTACTTATGGCGGATAAACGCTTCAATTACGATAGCGCAAACATTGTACATAAAAATATCATCGCGCAATTCTGGACGGATGAAGAAATTGAAGCATACAAAAAAAGTTTAGTAAACATGCATGCTTTGCTGCGTTCTGTTAAGGATACTTCTGCTGCTTTCGAAATCAATCAGAAGAATGTAAGCAAATTTATGTATGATGATTTCAATGGTATAAATTATTCAGAGTTTGATGAGAATTTGGTATTGTCTGATATGTTTGTTTATTATTTAAAAGAAAAGCAGGATTATCCCAACAGATGGCTGCAGTACAATATCAATCATACGTTCCGCCCGAATCCATCTTTAGAGGCTCTTGTGTATGCGGTTGATACTTCCGTAACAGCATGTCCGATTGAAATGCGTGAAATATATCATCGTTTGGTTATATATGGTGCAGATGGTAAGATTATTTCCGATAAAGTAGTGGCTTGTCAATCCGGTGAGGTATTGCAAGCAGTTACTTTTAACAAGGATCATTTTGAGATTGCGGAATACAAACGTACCTGGCGCAAACCTTATAACAAAAGGGATTTTGATAATGAGGTTGTCAAGTCTGAGTTGATTGCAAAGAAAGCATATCAGATTACTGAAACAGGTGAAATAACGGAAAGTGCTCCAGCAGCAGTCAACTAAGCTTCGAATACTTTCTTCCGTATAAGAAATTCTGCAAGGAGCAGGTTAGGGATCCAGCTTAGCCAGGAAACGAGTGTATACATTTCTCTGGAATGCAGAATGAAAAAATGCGGCAGGATCACTACATATATTCTGAGTGTAATGGCAGATAAAGTCAGCGCATAACTACGGATCATAAAATTGGTATGCGCTGAAATGTTTCGCTGTTTAATTTTCAGGTAAGCCTGTAGTGTAAATAAAAACCATAATACGGATATCAGACAAAAAGATATTTTTGCCCACAAGCCACCATTTGCATAAAAGCCCATGATCAGTCCGCTGGGCGCACTCATACATACAATCAGCAGCACATAGATCTTGCCAAGCAAGCGATGCACCTGAGGCCATTCTTTCAAGACAAACGGGACGAACTGAAAAATCCCGGTGATAAGTACAAACAGGCTTGTACTGATATGGATATAGAAAGACCATCGCCAGATGGTGTTGTATAACATGTGTTGTTTGGTAAGCAGAAAGCCTATGTCGTAGCGGAAAGAAAAGTACGGATAGGTGATACGCAGCATGAGCCATGTAAAAAAAAGGAGCGGTACACTCCAAAGTATTGCTTTCAGTATCGACTTCATGCTTTAGATTTATAAAAAAAAGTTTTTGGTATTTCCCTGAATTCACCTGGTTGTAAGCCGTTCAGTTCAATAGAGGTAATGCGTATACGCTTTAGCATGGTTACTTCATACTGCAGTTTGTAACACATTCTCCGGATCTGCCGGTTTAAACCTTGGGTAAGAATAATGCGGAAAGAACGATCTGAAACTTTGTAAACTTGTGCCGGGCGTGTGCGTTGGCCCATGATCACAATTCCGGAAGCGAGTTGCTCGATCGCGTCTTCCGTTAAGTCTTTGTTTAATTCAACCAGATATTCTTTTTCTTTCAGGTTTTCTGAAAAGGCAATGTCTTTGTAGATCTTGCCATCATTGGTCAGCAGTAACAAGCCTTCTGATTCTTTATCCAGCCGCCCAACAGGGTATACATGTATATCAAAGGGAAGGGCCTGCAGCAGATTGTTTTCGATTTCAGCATTCAGAGTACACTCAATGCCGCGCGGTTTGTAATACGCGTAGTACACATGTTCCAGGCCCGCCTGCAAGACTTCTCCATTGGCCTCAATGCAATCGCTTTTTAACACATCCTGTCGTTGCAAGGCTTTTATTCCGTTAATGAATACCTGGTTTTCCTGCACCATTTCATTGGCTTTCTCTTTTGAGAAATGAAACCGTTTTACAAGAAATTCATTGATATTCATAGTATGGAATCGTGAACTCGTTTTGTATAGGGGTAAAGTTCTGTTTAAATATGAATATTCGCAAACGGCCAGGTATATGCATTGCACTTTTAAATTATAGCTTTTTCCGGCAGTTCCTTATTACTTTTCTTCGTACCTTTGTATTCCACTTAGTATCATTTAAATCATGCCTTTACCAAGTCCGGAAGAAAAAAATACCAACCGCCTGCGCAAAAGTTTTTGGGAGGCTGTTGAGGAGTTTGACCTGATTGAACCCGGAGATAAAATCATGGTGTGCCTTTCCGGTGGTAAGGATAGTTATACCATGCTGGATCTGTTCATTCATGCGCAGACCGTTCGTAAAAACTTTGAAATCATTGCTGTTAATCTGGATCAGAAACAGCCGGATTATCCGGAACATATTCTCCCGGAGTATTTAACAAAGCTTGGTGTGAATTTCAGGATCGTTGAGAAAGATACCTATAGCATTGTGATCGATAAAACGCCTGCAGGTAAAACGATGTGCAGTCTGTGTTCGCGTTTGCGCAGAGGCAGCTTATATGCTACAGCCGAAGAGTTGGGTGCCACAAAGATTGCCTTGGGGCATCACCGTGAAGATGTACTGGAAACTTTTTTTCTGAATCTGTTCTTCAGCGGAAAAATGGAAGCGATGCCTGCTAAATACAGAACGGATGATGGTAAACATGTGGTGATCCGTCCGTTGGTGTATTGCAAAGAAAATGAGATTGCAGAATACGCGATCTATAAAAATTTCCCGATCATTCCTTGTAATCTATGCGGCTCGCAGGAAAACATGCAGCGCAAGATTACCAAGAAGATGCTTGCCGACTGGGAACTGCAATACCCGAATAGAAAAGAAGTTATTTATAATGCGTTAAAAAATATCAGTCCGTCGCATTTATATGACCGCGACCTGTATGATTTTAATGCGCTGGAGCATAGGATAGAGGCGCTTAATCAAAAGGCCGCACCCAAAGCCGAAGAATATATTCCATAATAAAAAAATCCCGTTTGAAGCGGGATTTTTTATTAGCAATGAGATGGTTATTCAACATCTTCCGGAGTCAGGTCACCTTCTTTGGGTGCTGTACCCGCTGCTTTATTTTTTTGAAATTCTTCTTTCTTCTGTTTTTTAAGGGCTTCCCACTTTGTTTTCTGATCGCTTGTCAGAATGGTATTCAAGCTGTTATTATAGTCAACCTTTACTGTTTTTGCTGCAGCTTTTGCCGCTTCCATATCGCCTTTGTAAGTGGTGCGTATGCTATCCAGTTGTTTCGCTTTTGAAATGTTAAGGGCCGAGACTTTAGTTTGTTGGTCGGTGGTTAAATTTAAATTGGTGGTCATGTACTGAGTCAGCTTTGCAGCTTTTTGCTCAGGAGTCATTTTGTGTTCAGCAGAGCTTTGTTTGCCCTGAGTACTCGCATTCTGCTGACCTTTTACACCTTTGTGCTGGTCTTTATTACCATTATTGCCATTTTGTTGAGCAATGCCAGACACAGATACACCTGCAATGAATGCAAAAATAAAAACAACTTTTTTCATAGTTTTAATACGGTTAAAATGATAATCAGATTTAATGGGATAATTTATAAAGCAATAGATACTACATTAGATACGTTTGGTAACATTCGTTGAATAGTAAGACGAAGACGCATTAGCCTGAATGTAAAATAATTGTGTATATGATCTTTTTCATGATAATACGAATTACGGTTTAAATTACTTTTAACGATTAGACGCTCGATTTGGTTAAATCCTTCGCTTATTTTTTATTTTTTATTATCCAATAAATTCAAAAATGGAATGTTCAGATTTTATAAACAAAAGCAAGAGAATA
>JAGKWN010000029.1 GCA_021151805.1 Cytophagaceae bacterium
CTATAAAGATGTTAAAATAGATAAATATGATTTTACAGGAAAAATAAAAACTGTTACATACTTTTAATATGATTTATTAACTTAGCCTTATCTGTTTTGTAAATCATTGGTATGAAAAAAGTTTACGTTGTTCTAATTGGCTTCTTTAGCTTGGTTTTAATCGCAGGCATTGTTATCTATTATACGAATTTTAATTGTTATAAAAGAGGAGATAATGATGAGTTTGCGTGTAAGATAGGAGAGACGTTTAAGGTCAGGTTGAGAGAGAATGGTTCAACCGGTTGTATTAATTGCTGGCTAAATGAGAATCAGTGCAAGCTTGTAAAGAAAATAGATAGGTCATATGAACCATCTATAAATGCTAGGTTGGGGTATGAAGGTGCAGGTGGTATTATCACTTTTACATTTGAAGCAGCAGCAGCAGGTCACGATACGATTAAATTTGCTAATTGTTTTATTGGAGGCGATGAGGAATGTGAAGACTTTACGCCTCAAAATACGCCATACGATAATGCATTTATTATTGATGTGCGTGAATAATTATCAGTTCTTATTTGCTAAACGGCAGATAAAGGGTAAACACTGCACCTTTATTTAGCTCTCCGTGGGCTGTAATAAAGCCGTGATGGTTTTGAGCAATCTTATTGCAGATTGATAGGCCTATGCCTGTACCATCGAATTCTGTTTTGGCGTGCAGGCGCTGGAATACTTCAAAAATTTTATTTTTATATTCGGGATCAAATCCAATACCGTTATCACTGATGGCTATCTGATGATACAATTCATTCTCATGCGCATTCGGGTTTCCTATGTCTTTACCCAACAGCAATGATGCGCTGATCTTAATAACCGGCGGCACATCCGGTTTGGAGAACTTAATGGAGTTTGAAATTAAATTAATGAAGAGCTGCCTCAATTGAAAAGGAATTCCCTGCACATCCGGCAGATTGGCTATTTCCAGCGTACCCTGCTTTTCTTTTAAACCATCTGTGAATTCTGTTTTAATTTCATGCAGCAATACATTCAGGTTGGTTGTTTCAAATATTTTGTCCGAAACATTCGTTCTTGAATAGGTAAGGAGGTCATTGATCAGTGTTTTCATTTTGTGTGCAGACTGACGAATGCGTTCAAAATAAATTGCACCTTCAGTAGAGAGCGTAAGACTGTCTGTCTCCTCAATTCTGCTGATGAATGTCTGGATCTTTCTTAATGGTTCCTGTAGATCATGGCTTGAAATATAAGTAAAGGAACGGAGCTCCTGGTTCATATTTTCAAGCTCCTGATTGGCATTTTTTAATTCTTTGGTGCGTTCTATTATTAAGCCTTCCAGATATTGGGCCATCGTTTTCTGATCCTGAATATCCGTGCTGGTACCAACCCACATTTGTATCTCGCCGGCCTTGTTGCGTTGCGGAAGAGCCCTGCTCAACTGCCAGCGGTATTCGCCTGTATTTTTTATGAAGCGGTGTTCATATAAAAAATCTTCTCCGGTACGAATGCTATGCATCCACTTTTCGATATTTACCTCCCGGTCATCCGGATGTACGATCTGCAGCCAGCCTTCTTCATACACCTGTTTAGGCGTAAGGCCTGTATAATCAAACACAGATTGGTTGAAATAATTTAAATGACCTTCCGGATCGCTTGTCCATACAAACTGCGGCATGGAATCTGCAAGTAACCTGAATTTTGAAAGGCTGAGACTTAGTTCTTCTTCATTGCGTTTACGCGCTGTTATGTTTTCAGCAACGCCAATTAATTTTATCAGTGTGCCATCAGTATGATAGATGCCCTTGCCGGATGTGGAGATCCATCGAATTTCGTTGTCTTTGGTGATGATCCTGTATTCGGCAGAATAGTTTCCGGTATTGTTGCGGATGTGTTGCATTTTCAATTGCAATTCCATTCTGTCATCGGGATGGGTTGCATGGCGGATATCATCCATGCTTACCTGTCTATCTAATGGAAAATCAAAATGCAGTTTACAAATATCATCGAAAGAGACTTCTTCGGTTTCATAATTCAACTCATAAGAGCCCAAATGACCGGCTTTCATGGCAATCTCAAGCCTTTCATTGCTTTGCCGGATTTTATCTTCTGCAGTTTTGCTTTCGGTAATATCCATTACAGTGCCCATAATTTTTTCTGCCGCGCCATGCTTATCGAAAAAAACTTTTCCGCTAGCTTGGATCCAGTGTGTAGACTGGTCTTTCCATATAATGCGTAATTGATACGATAAACTGCCAGTCTGAAGCGATATTTTATGTGCCTCGTTCCGGATAGGCATATCATCGGGATGTACACATTTAACCAGGTCTTCATGCGAAGGATGTTCATCCGGACTGAAACCGAAAATAGCAATGTGTCTGTCGGAATAGTTTATAGCACCGGTTTGGAGATTTAATTCATAAGTGCCCAGGTTGGCAGATTCAATAGCAATATTCAGCTTGCGCTGGTTTTCCATGGCTGCATCTTTGCTTATTACCTGCTCAGTAACTTCCGAACAAATGATCATCAAGCCAGGTGCCGGATCTAATTCGTCTTCCAGAGATTTGATAATGAAATTAAAATATCCTGCTTGTAGTATGTTATTCCTACGCAGTGAAAATTTTAGTTCATTACCGATAAACGGTTGTCCCGAGTGTATTACGCCATTAAGCAACTCATCAACATGCTGATCCTGTAGTTCAGGCAGTGCTTCAAAAAGCTTCTTGCCAATGAGGTCTGCTTTTTTATCGATGAGTTCTAAGAAGAGATCGTTTGCAAATTCGAAAATGAAATGCTTTCCTCTGAGTATACAGATGGCAATAGGTGCCTGGCTGAAATGGTTGTGAAGTTTCCGTTCAAAGAATTTTTTTGAAAGAAACAATTCTTCTGTTTGTTCTTTTATTCGCTGATCCAGTTCAGTGATGCTTTGCCGAAGTTCTAGAAGTTCTCTGTAATTGGTGTGTATAAGCTCTTCTGAATCGTATGGAAAATTAAGATTACTTTCTTTTACTTTTTTTTCAATGATCGTTAGGAGCTTCGTGAATATATCGGCAGAAGGTTCAAGTTTGTGTAAGTTATTCCGGGCTTCGTTTATCTTACCTGAATGATATTGAAGTAGTAATTCTGCTGCAGATTCGTGGATGTGTTTATGTATACGTTCAAGCTCAATCATTTCAGGAATGTCTCCATATACATTTAATGCATGATTATAGATCCATTGGCCAATGTTGCTGTCGACGGGAGAAATGACGGCGTGTTCATCCATTTCAGCACCGTATAGAATAGATTTTAACTTTGTTCTGAAAAGTAGTTGCCTTGTTCTGGCTTGTTCAAAATCTAAGTCTATTTTATGCATTCATGAATGAGTAAAAATCATGCTACGGAAACAATGAATTTTTCTTTTGATATCTGATTGACTTCGTTGAGCCAATCAATTTCAAGAACCTTCTTTAGTGCTTTTTTTAAAAGAGCAAAACTATTAGGCTTGCAGATATAATACGAGGCCCCGTCTTCATAGGCTTTATTGACAGCTTCTTCCTGTACGGTTGTTGAAAATATGATTATGGGTAAACATTTCAACGATGCATTTTTTTTAATTTCAGCCAGGCATTCAAAACCATTTTTAGCGGGCATGTTCAGATCCAAAAAGATAATATCGGGTAAACCAACTGGCGGGGTATATAAAATCTCCATCAGTTCTCTGCCATCTGTAGCTGTTGTTAAGGTATATTCCTTACAAACTTCTTTTAGAGCATCCTGAAAAAACGATCTGTCGTCTTCATCGTCGTCTGCTAGATAAATATTTTTGGATCGGCACATGATCAAATATAATCAAAAAAATACAATTTTTATCAGTTGTTTAGGTACGGTATACGGTTAAAGCTGAATATGCTTTTAGACGTTGTAACACGTTTTTTTATCTAATAATTACGATTTTATTATCAATTAAATACAATTCTATTGATTGATAAAATAATTATTTGTCCTATTTAAAACATATAATTTTATAATGCCTATAGATGCCGGATGATAAAAATGCCGGTTGAAATTTCTTCAAACGGGCATTTTTATTTTATTCCTATGACTAAACAATGCTACTTTTTCTTTTCAAGTAAACACCCCTGTAAGGAAAGTGTATAGGAAATTATTTTTTTTGTGCTGTCTGCTTGAGTCTGAGATAATGTACTGATGTGTTCCAATTTTCCTTTAACCTGAACATTTGCTTTCTCTTTTACGCCAACAAGTTCTTTTCTGTATTCCCTTGGAAATGTAGCGGTAAGTGAATACGGAGGCTGGCTTTGTTTAACCTTAGATACGTCGAAGAAAATATTACTTGTATTAATATCGCTTTCCAGTCTTTCAACAAACCATTTTACTATACCTGGCAGAGAATCGTTTGTCTTAAAATCTATGGTATCTAATTGTTCAAAAAATCCCACTTTGCCTTTTATGGAAAGTACTTTTCCTACGTATTGTTCTGCGGCTGCAGTACTATCTTTTACAAAGCTTGTTACCAAATCATTGGCATTAATTTCAATAACCTCCTGAGCTGCGATAACTTCTTTTTGAATTTCAGATTGTTCTTTGATGTTGCAGGAGTAAATCAAAAATAAAATGGGAAGCAGAAAAAAACTTTTTTTCATGGGGGAATATGTGTGTTTAAGAATAAAATATGATTAATTAAATACTGGTGTTGTAAAGCAAACCTATAAAGTTTTGAAAATTCAACATCGTACGAATATTGAAAATTAGCTGTAATCGTATGAACGGATTCTCAATTAAAAAACCTTATAGGTTTCGTTTCTATTAACATCAACAAGGTCCCCAGCCAACATCGCCGAAGTCTGGTTTCCTTTTTTCAAGGAATGCATTACGACCTTCTTTGGCTTCGTCTGTTCCATAAGCCAGACGCGTTGCTTCTCCGGCAAATATCTGTTGACCTACCATACCATCGTCTGTCAAATTCATGGCAAACTTTAACATTTTGATTGAAGTAGGAGACTTTGCCAGTATTTCCTGTGCCCATTCGTAGGCAGTACTTTCTAATTCATCGTGTGGGATCACTGCATTCACCATACCCATATCAAAGGCTTCCTGAGCAGAATAATTTCTTCCCAGGAAGAAGATTTCACGTGCTTTTTTCTGGCCAACGAGTTTAGCTAAGTAGGCCGAACCATAACCACCATCGAAACTGGTAACGTCAGCATCTGTCTGTTTAAAGATCGCGTGTTCTTTGCTTGCCAGAGTCAGGTCACAAACAACGTGTAAGCTGTGGCCACCGCCAACTGCCCAGCCGGGTACTACCGCAATAACCACTTTCGGCATGAAACGGATCAGGCGCTGTACTTCTAAAATATTTAAACGATGTCTGCCGTCTTCGCCAACATAGCCTTTTTCACCGCGGGCTTTCTGATCGCCGCCGCTGCAGAACGAATAGATGCCGTCTTTCGACGACGGACCTTCAGCCGATAGTAATACCACACCAATGGATGCGTCTTCATACGCATCGTAGAAAGCATCGTATAACTCAGCTGTTGTTTTCGGGCGGAAAGCGTTTCGTACATCCGGACGGTTAAAGGCGATACGTGCCACGCCATTTGCTTTCTTGTATGTTATATCTTCAAATTCTCTTACTGTTTTCCATTCAATTGCCATAAGGAAGTTGTGTTATGTGGTTTGTAAAGATAATGGATTTAGATATTTTATTGTTTTATTCTACCGAACAATTGGTAATGTTATGATCATTAAACCATGGTGAATTTCATTCAGGTCACCTTTGGGTGTTATAATTTTTACCTCATTGATTGAAATGACCAAATAATCTGTTGAAGCGAAATTTTTATTATTCCGTAAGTCAATCAAATTATTGTTTCTTAGCTGAATTTTATCAAGTACTTTTCCATCTTTTATAAATGTTACTTCCCAATCAGTTACTTTATATTGAGCAGTTACTGACGTAATATTTTGCACATCATCATTCATCACAGCTTCAACAGAGATATCCTTAGTCAATACATATAAACCGTTTTGGGGATCAATAAATTTACCATTTGTCATGAGATGAATTTCCGGAGATGGTAAATTTTTTACAAGAAATGTTTCTGAACCCAATAATTGAGCATTTGAATATGCATTTAATATAAGGCGGGATAAAGATTTGTTTGGTACAATAGTCAGGGAAAACGTATTGTTTGATACGCTGTCTACTGTTACGATAGCATTATCTGCTGTAAATTTTATAGATTTTGCCGGATATGGGGCTGTAGTGCAGGTTTGTAATGTTACATCAATAGAGTTTGAACAATTAGCATATAAAACATGAGATGTTTTTGAATGTATTGTAAAAGGAGGGGAGCTCTGTGCATACACTGCAGAGGTTAATAGCAATAATAATTTTATAATGAAAAAGCGTAACATATCTTATATTAAGGTTGGTTAATTCAATAGTGTTTTGAGTTTTTTTCTAAATGGAATTTCAATTTTGTATGTGATCAATGCAGCTATAGCTATTACAATCGGCAGGTCAATCAATAATATGGCTACCCAGAGATTTATTTTAAATGTTTGCGTTGATATGGGGAGTATAACCATGATTGTTATGTGCTGATGAATTAAATATAGAGCATACGATATTTTACCTAAAAATAAAGTTATTCGGTTTACAATAAAGTAGAGTTTGTTGTGTATAAAAAAAGTAAATAATAAAAAAAAGATTCCCAGCATGACGCTGTATTGGGTAACTGATAAATAGTAGTTGGAGCGTCCTGCGAATTTAAAGAGCGATATCTGGATCAGTAAACATAGAAGAATACATATATAGCGGTAAGTGATTTGTGTACGCTCTTTATATAACTGATAAAAAAGTATTCCTGTTAAAAACAGTGGTAAGTATAATACCAGAGGAAACCAATAAACGATTTCTTTTATAATACCAATTTCATAGAAATAGTTACAAAGTATTGTTGTAATGATTGATACTACAATACCTCCCGGAATTAAAAAGCGAAGCATTCTTAATTGATATAAAAGAATGATTACTATATAAAAAAGCATTTCAATGATGAGTGTCCAGTATGGGCCATCAAGATCTGGTATTGAAAGATAATATTGAAACATGGTCATGTTTCCTAAGTATCCTAGTATGTCGTATTGGGATTCATGTAATTTGAAAACAAATTCAAGAATAATGAGAATGAAGGTGAAGGTAACCGCTGCCCAATAGGTTGGGTAGAGCCTGCTGAAGCGATTCACAATAAACTGTTTGGCGCTGCTTATTTTTTGTATGCTAAAAAACATAACAAAACCACTGATTATGAAAAATAAGTCAACACCAGTGGTGCCGAATAAGAAAATAGAATGCCACAAATCTGCGAAGAGTACACAATGAAAAAGAAGCACAAAGATTGCTGCTATGCCGCGGAGTGCATCTAATTCTTGATATCTTTCAGGAGATTCAACTTTATTGTTTTTCATTAGGCATTATTATGAACCCTTAAAAGTGAAGTTAATTGTAGTTTCGTATGAACAGCAATTTGTATGACATGAATATTAATACCTGATCAATGCACTTGCCCATACAAAGCCGCTGCCAAAGGCTGCCAGACAAAGCAAGTCTCCTGATTTCAGTTTATTTTCCTGTACCGCTTCACTCAAGGCAATCGGAATAGAAGCTGCCGTTGTATTCCCATACTTCTGGATGTTATTAAACACCTGGTGATCTTCCAGCTTCAATTGTTTTTGTACATACTCTGCGATGCGCAGGTTGGCCTGATGCGGGATTAATAAACTGATATCACTTGTCTGAAGATTATTTGCATCCAATGCTTCTTTAATTACTTCCGGAAATTTCTGCACCGCATATTTAAAAACTCCTTGTCCGTTCATAATCGGGAGCAATGCGCCATTTTCAATCATTTCAGAGGTCACACGCGTTTTGCTTCTGCTGCCTGGGTGTTCCAGCATCAGCTCTTCTGCATGGGTACCATCTGCATGTAAATGCGTAGAAAGAATACCTTTGTTTTCTGTTGTTGCTTTTAATACAACCGCTCCCGCACCATCACCAAAGATTACAGCCATGTTACGCCCTCTGTCAGACAGCTCCATGATGTTGGATTGGATTTCACTACCCACCACCAGTACTGTTTTGTACATACCGGTTTTAATGAACTGATCCGCTACAGACAGCGCATAGATAAAACCCGCGCACTGCTGACGGATATCCAGCGCCGGAATATTTGGCACTCCTAATTCACGCTGTAGTAATACTCCTGATCCAGGGAAGGCGTAATCCGGACTCAACGTAGCAAATACAATCAGATCAATCTCCTTCGCATCAACCTTTGCATTGGCCAACGCCATGCGTGCCGCTTTTGCACCCATGTTTGATACGGTATCTACGCCTTCTTTAAAGAAACGGCGTTCTTTAATTCCTGTACGTTCCTGAATCCAGGCATCGGAGGTTTCCATGAAGGCTGTAAGATCCTGGTTGCTTACAATGTGTTCGGGTACGTAATGACCTGTTCCTAAAAGTTGTGAATGTAGTTGCATGATATACTGTTTTGATAATGCTATGTGGTTGATAGTTTAAGTGCAATGATCATTCGCTATTCTGCTCTAAATTTTAAGCACTTAAACGTACCGAACCGCTTGTTATTCCATCATAAAAAAACCGATAAGCGAACTCATCGGTTTCCTATGTAGATTGTTGTTGTAGCTCTTCGGAATTTGCAATTCCGAAGCCAGATGAACAGGATTTATAATCCTGTTTAAAATACATAGAGATTACAAATCTCTAAAATCTGAGTTCGGGATTACAAATCCCGAACAGCTTTTAATATTATTTCTTTTTCTTCATCACACGCTGAACTGCTTCAACAATGTGACGGTCTTTCAAACCGTATTTCTCCATCAATTGATCCGGAGTTCCGCTTTCACCGAAGGTATCGTTTACAGCTACGAATTCAATCGGAGTAGGAAGGTTGCTTGCCAATACACGTGCAACGCTTTCGCCTAAACCACCTAAGATGTTGTGCTCTTCAGCAGTTACTACACAACCTGTTTTGCCAACAGATTTCAAAATAGCCTCTTCATCAATTGGTTTGATGGTGTGAATGTTGATGATCTCTGCATCAATGCCAAGTTCTGCTAATTTTTCACCGGCAAGAATTGCTTCCCATACCATGTGGCCTGTAGCGATGATCGTTACATCTTTACCTTCGTTTACCATCCATGCCTTACCGATTTCAAACTTCTGGTTTGGATCTGTAAATACAGGCAATGCCGGACGACCGAAACGTAAGTATACCGGACCCTGGTGATCTGCAATGGCAATCGTTGCTGCTTTTGTCTGGTTGTAATCACATGGGTTGATGACAGTCATGCCCGGAAGCATTTTCATCAAACCAATATCTTCAAGAATCTGGTGTGTTGCGCCATCTTCACCCAATGTTAAACCTGCGTGTGAAGCACAGATTTTTACGTTCTTCTCAGAATACGCAACCGATTGTCTGATCTGGTCATACACACGGCCTGTAGAGAAGTTTGCAAACGTTGCAGTGAAAGGAATTTTACCGCCAACCGTCATACCTGCAGCAATGCTGATCATGTTCGCTTCAGCAATACCGATCTGGAAAAAACGTTCTGGATTTTGATTTTCAAAATCATTTAATTTTAATGAAGGAGTTAAATCGGCACATAGCGCAACTACGTTTGGATTTTTCTTTCCTAACTCAGTCATCCCGTCACCAAAGCCGGAACGTGTATCTTTCTTTTCTGTAAATGGATATTTTTTCATTGTAGTAATGTCTTCTGTTGAATGGATTAATAATCGCCGTTTGTTTCTAATAACTGATTCAGTGCAGATGCAAGTTCTGCATCATTCGGTGCAGTACCATGCCACTTGTGTGAACCCATCATATAATCTACACCAGCACCCATTTCAGATTTCATCAAAATCATTGTTGGCACACCAGTACCTTTGTTTGCCTGTGCCTTAAGAATTGTTTTTTCTAAGTCTGCAAAATCATGGCCATTGCATGAAAGTACATTCCAGCCAAAAGCTTTGTACTTAGCACCAAGATCACCAAGTGACATAACTTTATCGCACGGACCGTCAATCTGCTGACCGTTGTAATCTACAAAACCAATCAGGTTGTCCAATTTTGTATGTGGCGCATACATGGCTGCTTCCCAGATCTGGCCTTCCTGCTGTTCGCCATCGCCCATCAATACATATACAAAGCGATCGTCTTTATTTAATTTCTTTGCCTGCGCTGTTCCGCAGCCTACAGATAAACCTTGTCCTAATGAACCCGATGCCATACGCACGCCCGGTAAGTGTGAGTGTGGAGTAGGGTGCCCCTGTAAACGGGAGTTGATCTTACGGTGTGTAACCAATTCCGCAACCGGAAAATATCCTGAACGTGCCAGCACGCTATACAACACTGCTGAAATGTGGCCGTTTGAAAGATAAAATATATCTTCTCCGATACCATCCATTTTGAAATTCTTGTCATGCTTCATCAGTTTGAAATATAGAAGCACTAATAAATCTGTACAACCTAATGCACCACCCGGGTGGCCGCCCTTAGCACCGTGTACCATCCGTACAATATCTCTTCTAACCTGAGATGCAACTTTTTCCAGTTCTGTGTATTCTGACATGATTATGAAATTATCTATTTTTCTATTTTAAAATTTGTGCGGTATGTTCGTCTGTTTTTACTTTTGAAATGACTTCTTCGATTTTACCTTTTTCGTCAATTACGAATGTTGTTCGAAGTGTACCCATAAATGTTTTACCATACATGGATTTTTCGCCCCATACACCATATTGCTCATGAATGCTTTTGTCTTCATCAGCAATAAGTGGAAAAGGGAGTTCGAATTTTTTAATGAACTTTTGGTGTGATTTCCCACTATCGGTACTTATTCCCAGAACCACATAACCAGCTTTAAGGAGTGCCTGGTAATTATCCCTCAGGTTGCATGCCTGTTTGGTACAGCCGGGTGTGTTGTCTTTCGGGTAAAAGTATAAGACTACTTTTTTTCCGGCAAAATCTTTTAAGCTAATGGTATTGCCGTCTTGATCGATTCCTTTAAATACAGGGGCTTTATCGCCAACCGTTAATGTCATAATACTTTTTTATAAAGAGAGGTATTACCGGCGTTATCGGTTACTTCCAGTATAAATTCTCCTTTTAACACATCTGTTGCATGTAGAAACTCCGACCAGATCAAACCTGATTTGTGTTCGTAATGCATCATTACCCACGCTCCGTTCAGGGTTGCTCTTATCGAATCAATTCCCGAACCGCGGTCAAAAATACTAAAATTAATGCGTTTTGTTGTATTTGATTTGTAGGTAATTACAGGCGGAACAGAATCTTTCTGAACAGTGAATTTTCCCAGGTATTTGAGGTTGTGAACAAGGCTGTCAGCATCCCATTCACCGCCTTCATATTTACCTGATGACGAGTTGTTTATATTGTAGAAATAGCAACGATCGTTTTTGTTTTGCGCCATCTCCGGGCAAAATAATACACCTATCGGCCCGAAGACGGGTTCTGTGGGGTTATTTATTTCAAAAGTCTCTACTCCGTTGATAATTAGATGTTTCTTTACACGTAAATAGAGCGTATCGAAAAGGGTAGTATCAGAGAAGCGCAGACTTAAGTTATCCACTTTTACGGTTCGTTTGCCCGGCGGCACCATTTCTACAAAATCATATGCACATTTGTAGCTGCCTGCTGTAGATGAATCGGGTAGTGTTTTGCGTAAATCAACCAGATAAACCGGCGCTGTGTTAATAAAATAGGAAGGCGGGAATGCTTTCACTTTTCCTTTGCAGTACAGGCTCGCAGAACCTGTGTAAGCAGCCGGGCCAACGATCTTTAATGTATTTTCATACACTTTAAAATCAGGCGATGGCGTTGTTGCTCTAACTATTTTTGCAAGCTGCTGCTGTTGCCCTTTGATATTGAAGTTCAATACAGAATTATTTCCTCTTGAATCGTAGATTTTAATTTCAACTTTATGCGTAAGTGTGTCGCGGATTGAAATCTTACCGTTTAAGGGATTCATTAAATAGAAACTTAAATTGTTTCCATCGGCTACATAACACTTTTCGAAATATTGTCTTTTCAGGATATACGTTTCGTAATCAATATGTACGTTGATGTAGCGGCTGTCATGAAACGGATAGGTTTCTAGGTTATGATAAAAAACTTCTTTACCATCCACTTTCAGCTCAATGCAATTGATGCCATACACATTGTGTGTCTCGTTCATTTTATCAAAGACCTTGATTTCAATGCCCAGCAATCCGTTTGCAGTAATAGGAGTAGAGCCAAGTGAGAACTTGCCGGTTGCTACCTGCTGTGCTGTAAATTCTGCTCTTCCAAGATCGCCGTTCACGCGTGTATCGATATCCATGGTACGTATAGCTACTTTGCTGAACGATGGTTTGATGTTGTCAACAATCTCACTGAAACCAAACAGGGAAGGATTTAAAACATTTTCTCTTTCATCGCGGATCTCAAAATGCAAATGCGGGCCGCCGCTGCCGCCGGTATTTCCTGACTTAGCAATGATTTCACCTTTTTGAACAACTAAAGTATTGGGAGGAATTACAATGTCAATGTCGGTTTGCTGCATGCCATATAGCTGTTCAAGCGCATATGCATTTATGGCAGCATTGAATTTGTCTAAATGCGCATACACCGTTACCAGTCCGTTGGGGTGGGTAATGTAAAGCGTATTGCCATAGCCGTAGGTTGATACACGCAACCTTGATATGTAGCCGCCAGCAGCTGCATATACAGAGAGGCCGATCTGTCCGTCGGTCTTAATGTCAATACCACTGTGGAAGTGATTAGGCCTTAATTCACCCATGTTGGCCGAAAGATAATTACGTTGCCCGGGTTTGATCGGAAACATAAAGTAATCCTGCGGATAAGCACTTTTTACCTGCGCGTGGCTGGTGTAAATTGATAAGGATGTAAGTAAAAGAAACGAAAATATTTTATTAGCGAATTTCACAAGCAAGCATTTTTTTGTTTTCCAAAAATCCTTCTAATGTATCGCCAACCTTAATAGAACCAACACCTTTTGGTGTTCCGGTATAAATCAGATCTCCTTTTTTCAGCGTAATAAACTGAGAGATGTATGAAATTAGATAATCTATGGAAAAGACCATGTCTGCTGTAGTTCCTGATTGGCGTACTTCTCCGTTAATGGTTAACGAGAAGGATATATTCTGAATATCGTCAAAATCTGCTTTGGAAACAAATTCTGAAACCGGAGCCGAGCCATTAAAACCTTTTGCCAATGTCCATGGCAGGCCTTCTTCTTTAGCCTGCTGCTGCAGGTCACGCGCTGTAAAGTCAATGCCTAAGCCTATTTCATCGTAGTACTTATGCGCAAATTTTTCCTGAATGTTTTTACCTTCTTTTGAAATTTTAACAACGAGTTCAATTTCATGATGAATATCCTGTGTAAACGAAGGAAAATAAAACGCTTCATTATTTTTTAACAACGCTGTATCTGGTTTTAAAAAAATAATAGGAGCTGCCGGCAGCGCATTATTTAATTCTTTTGCGTGCTCAGAATAATTTCGTCCGATTCCAATAATTTTCATATATTCACTAAGGGCATTTTTCTAAATGCAAAAATCTTATATTTGAGTTTAAAATAACATACTATGTGGATAAGTAAGAAAATATTCCTGTTTGGCGCATTGCTTTTGATTGGCGGCAGTTTGTCGATTGTTGCGTGTAAGCGTGTTGCAGTAACAAACCGTACGCAATTAAGTCTCATTCCTGAATCACAAATGATTGCCATGAGCAGCGAACAATATGCACAGGTAATCAAACAAGGACCATTAAGCACGAATCAGACGCAGGTGGCTATGGTGAAACGTGTTGGCAATACTATTAAAACTGCTGTAGAGAAATACATGGCAGACCAGGGCAGAAGCAAAGAACTGGAAGGCTACAACTGGGAATTCAATCTGATCCAGAATGATACTACTGTAAATGCCTGGTGTATGCCTGGTGGTAAAGTTGCTTTTTATACGGCAATATTACCTGTTTGCCAGGATGAGAATGGTGTGGCAGTAGTAATGGGGCATGAAGTTGCCCATGCCATTGCACATCATGGAAATGAGCGGATGAGCCAGGGAATTATTGCACAGGCCGGCGGTGAAGCTGTTGATATTGCATTGTCTAATAAATCTGCCGCTACCAGACAATTGTTTGGCGCTGCTTATGGGGCAGGTGCACAATATGGAGTGATTTTACCATTCAGCAGAAAACATGAATCGGAAGCAGATAAAATGGGCTTGGTATTTATGGCCATGGCCGGTTATGATCCACATGTTGCTGTAGATTTCTGGAAACGGATGAGTGCCGTATCCGGCGGACAAGCTCCCCCTGAATTCATGTCTACACACCCTGCAGATGCAAGACGAGTAGCAGATTTAGAAGCATTTTTACCGGAGGCGATGAAATATTATAAACCTAAATAGATTTAAAACAGAGCAGATGTAGCCAATATCACTGCTCTGTTTTCTTTTGTTTAAGGCTATTCCTCGTATATAAAATTTATGGCATTGTTTTCGTTATACTGTTGCCATATCTAATTGCTGATTCTATGAAAAAAAATAAAAGTTCCCTGGTACTTCTGCTAACCATGTGTGTATGTTTCCTGAGCTCCTTTGTTGCAGATGTAAATGAGCGTCCGCTTGCTCCCAATTTTACCCTTGAAAGCATCGATGGAAAGAAAGTAAGCCTGTCCGATTTTAAAGGCAAGGTTGTTTATATTGATTTCTGGGCAACCTGGTGTGGACCGTGCATAGCTGAAATGCCGCATTCGAAAAAGCTAAAGGAAAAATTCGCCGGTAATGATAGTATTGTTTTTATGTATATATCTGTTGATAATGAAGATAATATAGACGGATGGAAATCTACGGTGAAGAAAAAAGGCATGACAGGTGTGCAGCTGATTTCACGTGAAGGCAATGAAGAACGTGTTGCAGAACGCTATGGCATCAGCTTTATACCTACATTTGTGCTGATTGATAAAAACGGTAGAATTGCTTATCCTAATGCACCAGCCCCGTCTGCACCTGAAGCTGAAACAACAATCCGTCAGTTATTGAAAGAATAAACCGAAGGGAATTGATGAAGAATTTCGAAACGTGTTATTCGTATTAAATTCTTATCGGTTTTAATCATAAAATATTTAACCTAAGCCTCCTTTCGGAGGCTTTTTTTTGTATAACTTGCATCTAGAAGTATTAAATGTCCATTGAATCTTAACGCATTTATGAATTATACGAAGATCTTACGCTGGCTGTGGATTGGAGCGGCGACATTCTTTTTTGGTATTGTATTTTTGTTGCTGGTCGTTTATTGGAATCCATTCAATTTATTTGGTGCCCTGCCCAGTATTGATGTATTGGAAAATCCGGAAAGCGATCAGGCTTCGATTGTATATTCAAGTGATGGGAAAATTCTGGGGAAATTTTATAATGAAGTAAATCGCACAGATGTTGTTTATAAAGAGCTGCCTCCTGTATTGATCAATGCCTTGCTGGCAACCGAAGATTCAAGATTTTACGATCATTCAGGTGTTGATATCAAAGGTATTGTAGCGATTGTACCATCCTTGTTATTAGGTAAGAAAAGAGGTTCAAGTACATTGACCCAGCAGCTGGCCAAGAACTTATTCAGCTTAAGACGTTCAGAAGAATATACAGGTGTACTGGATAATACCATCGTACATAAAATCAAAGAATGGTTCATTGCCATTCAACTTGAAAAATCGTATTCGAAACAGGAAATCCTGTTGATGTATCTGAATACCGTTGAGTTTGGAAATAATTCATATGGAATTAAATCAGCAGCTAAAAAATATTTTGGTAAAAATGTTTCTGAATTGACGCTGCAGGAAGCGAGTTTACTGATCGGTTTGTTGAAGGGACCTTCTTTTTATAACCCACGCAGAAAGCCGGAGAAGGCACTGAACCGTAGAAATACCGTGATCGACCAGATGGCTAAATATGAATATCTGTCAACGGCAGAAGCAACGGTTGCGAAGACAAAACCGCTGGGCCTGAAGTTTCAGGACGACGGGGAATCTTCCGGTTTGGCGCCGCATTTCAGAAATTACCTGAAGAAGATCATGTTCAACTGGTGCAAAGAGCATGATCTGCATTTGTATGAAGATGGCTTGAAAATATATACTACGATTGATACACGTATGCAGGCTGCCGCTGAAGAAGCTGTAAGAAAGCATATGAGTTTTTTACAAAAGGAATTCAATAAGAACTGGTCGAAGAGCGACCCTTGGACGAAGTCTGATCCGGATCTGATAAAGCGACTGGCAAAAACTACTTCGCATTATAAAGAATTCAGTGAAGAGTTGAATGGCAACGAAGGCTTGATCATGCAGGAGATGAAAAAGAAAATACCGATGGAGGTATTTACCTGGCATGGACGGGTAGATACGGTTATGTCACCGATTGATTCTATTCGTCATTCGTTGAAAATGCTGCGTACCGGCTTGTTCTCCATGGATCCTAAAAATGGTTTTGTACGTGCCTGGGTAGGAAATATCGATTATGCTTATTATCCGTTTGATCACGTGATCCAGGGTAAGCGTCAGGCGGGTTCTACCTTCAAGCCTATTTTGTACGCCTATGCCATGGAAGAAAAAGGATTGACACCGGATTCTAAATTCCCGGATGCGCCGATCAGTATTCCTGTTCCAGGCGGCCAGCCATGGACACCAAACAATAGTAACGGTAAGTTCTCCAACGAAGAAATTACACTAAGACAGGCATTGGCGCGTTCCGTAAACTCAATCAGTGCACAGCTGATGAATCTGGTAGGTCCTGATTCGTTGGTATCGTTTGCAAAACGCATGGGTGTTAAAAGTCCATTGGAAGCAACACCTTCTCTTTGTTTGGGAACCGGTGATGTAACGCTTTTTGAAATGGTGAATGCGTACAGTGTATTTGTAAATGAAGGTATCTGGGTGCAACCACAATTCTTGTTGCGCATTGAAGACAAATACGGTAACATCCTTGAAGAATTCAATACTACCAGCAGACATGTGATCAACGAAGAAACAGCATACAACATGATTGAGTTACTGAAGGGATCTGTGGAAGAAGCAGGCGGTACTTCTGTAGATCTTAGAGGTAAGTTTAATATTCAGGGAGATCTTGGAGGCAAGACCGGAACAACACAGGAGTCGGCTGATGGATGGTTTATGGGGATCACGCCAAACCTGGTAACCGGTGTTTGGGTTGGGGGTGAAAAACGTGTGATTCATTTCAGTACCATGACCTACGGACAAGGTGCACGTATGGCATTGCCTGTATGGGCATATTATATGCAAGGTGTGCAGAAAAATGGGGAAGTTGGTTATCCGGCATCCACGTTTATAAAACCAGATGGTAATTCGGCAGCTGTTACTTCCGACAAAGGAAACCTGCTGGATGATGGCATGCTGCCGGAAGAAATAGCGGAACCGGAAGAGAAACAAGTGTACGACGGTTTCTGACTAAAAAAATAATTACAGCTAGCATCTTCAGGAATTTCTCTGCAGATACTAGCTGTATATTATAATTATTGAAAGATGGACTATAGCGATTATTTATCTTATTTATTTTTTCTGGTGTATTTATTGGTACCATTGCTGGTTACTTTATTATGCCGGGCATGCAGTAACTATAATAAAGTAACGACTATGAGTATCTCCATACTCGTTATATTGGTTTATCCATTTATTCTGATGTGGGTGCGTGACATGTTATATCCTCCATCTGGTGCTCAGTGCGGCAATCCTGATATGATGTTTGTTATGTTTAATGTTATTATCGGACTTCCTGCAGCAATTTTTTTTCAATGGATCTTTAATTGGTGGCTTTTATCCCCGAAGAAAACATCATAACATATTCGCTGTAGCAATGTATAATAAATCTGCTCTATAGCTTATATGCATGCTACTTAAAAGTCGGGCAACTGGTACGCTGTTTCCGGATTTTGTAATTATGATAGTGCGCATTTTTTTGGATATGTTTTTTATGCGCTTCGCTTTTGGTATTCCAGTTCTCTAAGTTTTTTTCGTACGAATCTATTGCCTGGTATTGGCTGTTGAGTAGCGGAGAATCTTTTGCATTCGGACTGGCATTAATCGCGTCTTTACCTTGTTGCAGTTTTTTCTTTGCGCTGGCGACATTATTATTATCAACATCCTTCACGGCAGACTCCATTAAATAGTGCGAAGAATAATAAACGGTTCGTTCCAGAACTGTATCATTGTAATGTGTATTGCAGTCGTTATTATCTGATGCTGGTGTAAGCGTGTTTACTTTTTCAATGCTGAACGTTTGGTGCTGCTGAATGGAGCTTACATAGGAAATATTTGTTGTGAAATTTACTGGTCCGGCAGGAGCAGTGGTTGTTACAAACTTGATCAGAATTCCGTTTGCTTCACCGGGATGTACTTCTTTTAAATCAATATAAATTTTATCACCAACAAGTTTGTACGGATAGCCATATACCCTGTTAACACTAAAATTGGCAGCAGGAAACTGTATGGTAAGGCGGGTGCTTTGAGCTGCAACACTCATTAATCCGGTAATTTCAGAACCAAAATCATTGACAATATCAGTTGGTTTCTGAATGTAATAATAATTACCTGCGCCGGCTTCAGCCAGGTCGTGCATCAGGTATTCATTGAATTCATGTCCAACACCAAATGTAGATACGCTTACATCATCCTTCTGTGCATAATTCGAAACGATGCGTTCCAGTATATAAGGATCGGTTACACCTTCATTCGGATGGCCGTCTGAAAAAAGGAAAACCCGGTTGGTTTTATTTTTGTCGTAATGAACTTTAACTTCACTCATGCCTAAGTCAAGACCTGCGCTGAGGTTGGTGGCACCACGCGGACGAATTTCTTCCAGTTTTCTTTTTAATCCTGCTTTATCCGTTACAGGTTCTGCACCATGCAGCAATACAGCTTCGTGATCATATAAGACAATAGACATAATATCATCTGGCTGCAGCTGGTCGATCAGATATTCAATGGCTTTTTTGCCGTAATAGATGCGGTCGCCTTCCATGGAACCACTACGGTCAAATACCACAGAAATATTCAACGGAACCCGTTGGCCTTTGGCACAACCTTTCAGGTCGAGGTACAAATACGCCTCCTTTTTATCCGGGCATAAATAAGGGTTATCCAGCATCGTTGACAGCTGGATAGCCGTGTCTTGTTGAGCAAATAAAAGGATTACCTGAAACAAGAATAGAGGGATTAACAATAGCTTCTTCAAAATCGTTTTCGTTTAAAAAGTGAAACAAATGTTAGATTTAATAATTAAGTTTAGAGAAACATCCTGTGGAAATTTTGAGTATCGGAAAAAAAGAATGAATGGATGAAAATTCTTTATAATTCATTTAGTAGAATTCTATAGGTGGCAGATTTTGAGAAAAGTTTTAAATGGATCATATGTCATGAATTTAAATCAGGTAACACTACCTTCAACAGATTTTAAAAGATCAATTGCATTTTACCAGGCATTAGGTTTTACGCTTATTGTACAGGCGTTGCCTGAGTATGCGCGGTTTTTATGCGAAGATGGAAAGTCTACATTCTCTTTGCATCTTGTTCGGGAATTACCGGTAGGTGAGGGAATCTGGATTTATTTTGAAGAAGAAGAACTGGATGCAAAGGTTGAAAAACTGCTGTCGCAGGGAATTGTTTTTGAAGAACTGCCGGTTGATAAACCCTGGTTGTGGCGAGAAGCACGTCTTAAAGATCCTGATCATAACCAGCTCATTTTATATTGGGCCGGCGTAAACAGAATAGATCCGCCATGGAAAATCTGATCCTGAATTTTTTCTACATTTATATCATTCAATTATAAGAATCAAAAAATGAAAATATACCTGAGTATCCTTTTTAGTTATTTATTGTTGGCGTGTTCATCTCCAGTAACAGAAATTCCTCCACAGGAAAAAGATTTCTGTTCGGCCATTCACCGGAAGGATTCTTTGCAGCTGTCTAATATTTTAGAGCCGCTTCGTGATTCGATGAAAACAAAGACCGGTGTGTATGTATTGGAAGACGGCGGCGGCTCTCTCATTGCGCGTGCCTGGCTGAGTGAGTATGCAGAAAAAACAATCGATATACAGTACTTTATTTTTTCTCCCGACAATGTGGGACTGATCGCTTGTGATTATCTGGTAAAGGCCGCAGACAGAGGGGTAAAGGTGCGGATGCTGATTGATGATATTTTAGTAGATGCAGGTATTCATGAGATTCTCACACTGGATTCACATGAAAATATTGAAATCAAAATTTATAACCCAGGTATTAATTTGGGAAAGAACATCTTTAATAAGATCGGAAAATTTTCGACGGATTTCAGATCAGCGAATCAACGTATGCACAACAAAACATTCATTGTTGATCAACAGGTAGTGATTACCGGCGGAAGAAATATTGCAGACGAATATTTTGACTATGATCACGAATATAATTTTCGCGACCGCGATGTGTTGCTCGTAGGTAAAACAGCAGGAACGGTGCAGCAGTCGTTCGATACATTCTGGGCAGATGCGTTAAGTGTGCCTGTGACCCATCTTGTAAAAGAAGAGGAAGGTGTAACCTATTCAGACACGTCACGTTTTGAACGTCTGCACCAATATGCCTGCAATCCGGATAATTTCTGGCCGCAGGTGCGCACGCGCATTGAAGGACTTGATACGGCTTTTGCATCCATCGCAGCGTCGGGTAAGTTGTGCTGGCTGGATCATGTGCAGTTTGTGTCTGATGTACCGGGAAAAAATGATGGCACGCATGGTTTGTCTGGCGGCGGAGTATGTACCGATAGCCTCATCAGTCTTATAAAACGTGCTAAGGTTTCGATCGATATTCAGTCTCCGTATCTGATCACTACTGAGCTAGGGCGGCAGTTATTTAAGGAAGCGGTAGACCGTGGTGTTAAGATTCGTATTTTAACAAACAGTCTGGCTTCAACGGATAACCTGGAAGCGTTCAGCGGTTATCAGCGCGACCGCAAGGAATTACTGGAAACAGGCGTGGAGATCTATGAATTCCGTCCGGATGCAAAGGAGCGTTATGAGGTTATGACCGGAGTCTTGCAGGAAAAAATGAACTTCACACCTATATTTGGGCTGCATGCAAAATCAATGGTTGTTGATGGGAAGATTGCTGTTGTCGGAACATTTAATCTGGATCCGCGCAGCGCGAATTTGAATACTGAGTGTGTGACTATTATTTATTCGCAGCAGGTTGCGTCGGGTGTGCAGCATGGCATGGAAATCGAATTTAAACCTGAGAATGCCTGGCATACAACGCTGGAATTTAATCCCGATAGTGAAGCAGGGGTAAAGAAGGAAATGAAAACCTGGACAAGAAAAGCCGTACCGAAAGGAATACTATAAGTAAGACAATACGATAATCTGATTGCTGATATCAAAGCCGGCATAAGCAAAGAGTGCCAGCAGTAAGATAAATATAAGGAATGTGGCAAGCCGGTTTTTGAATATCCATTTGTATGAAAAGATGCAAACCAGGAATAAGATCGGAATGAAGTGCAGAAATATAAAATTATTCAATCCTTTTGTGGCCACTGCTTCAGCAGGATTGACAGGGTTCACATATACCTGTATCGTCTTTGCTTTTGACAGAACCTTATAAATGGTTTTGTTATTTTCATAAATGTTTGAACCTATGTATCCGTAGGCGATTAATGAATTACTGTATTGTTTTTTTTCTATCCTATACGAATAATGTAATTCAACTTCCTGAGAATGGTTATTTAAACGGTGTGAAGCATAACTTTTGTAAACAGAATCTACCGTTGCTGTTACCGGATTCCACCATTTAACTTGCTGAGAGTAGTATATATCACCAACACCTTTACCTGCAAAAATCATTGATGGAATGCTAAGCGGCAGTGTAAATAAGATCAGTGTAAGGTTATTTTTTATCCAGGTGAGCATAAAAAGATGATGCAGAATTTTGATTGTAAATAAATAAAAAAGACCTATGCTGTTGTAAACACAGGTCTTTTTTATTTATTAAAAGGGAATTATTTTCCACCGAACAAGTAAGCAACTCCAAACGTAATGTTTTTATTATATATTTTTCCATCATCACCTCTATGCGATTCTTCATCAGAATTTTTATAATGAGGTTCAATGCTGGTTAACCCCAACCCATAATTTGCAGTAAACACAAGTGAGGTATATTGAAAGCCTATGCCGAAGTTTATACCGAAATCCCAACCGTTTAAATACAAAGAGTTATCATTAATTTCAGAAGGTACTTTTTTCATTTTTATATCGGCAGTTTCATTAAAAGGATTGGAAGGGTCTGTTATTTCACGCTTCATTTTTCCTCCTAATCCAAGCGCAGCGTAGGGCCCTGCAAAAGCTTGCAATTTGAATTTGTCATTAATGGGATATTGTCCAACAAAATTTACCGGGAGGGAAAGGTAATTTGTGTTTAACTTCATGTTGAAGTATGTGTCTTTAAATAGGGTACCAACATTGTTAAATAATAATTCCGGCCTGATAGCAAAGTAATCATTAACTTCAGCATTCAACATACCGCCTGCCTGAAAACCAATTTTGTTTTTGGCAATATCAACTTCATCTCCATAAACTTTTGAAATATTCAACCCTAGTTTAGGACCAAAGCTTATTTGCGCCACAGATTGTATTGATAAAAGAAATAGAGTTGCTGCTATTGAAAGAAATAGTTTTTTCATATTGAATTTGTAAATAAGAGATGTAAAAGAATACCGATTAAAAAATAGATCGTAAATTATAAAAGAGGATAGTTAAAAGAAAACCCTTTGTCGAATGACTCAACAAAGGGTTTTCTTTATGAATATTAGTAGAGTGAATTATTTTCCACCGAACAAGTAAGCAACACCAAACGAGATGTTTCTGTTTTTCACTGTGCTTACATCACCTCTTGTATCTTCTACAGAAGAATCACTGTAGTGAGATTCAGTATTAGATAAACCTAATGCATAGCTAGCACTGAATACAAATGAACTTGCCTGGAAACCAACACCAAAGTTCAAACCGAAATCCAATGGGTTTGCATAAGCATTGTCAAAATCAGTACCTGGATCTTTTTTGAATTTCACAGAACCATCAAAGTTACCGAAATCGCTTTCATATTTGAACTTACCACCTAAGCCAAGAGCTGCGTAAGGACCAGCAAATGCCTGTAATTTGAAGTTATCGCTAACTGGATAAGAACCAACAAAGTTGATTGGTAAATAAAGGTAGTTTGTATTAATTGTACCTTTGTAACCATCTCCTGATACTTTTGCACCTGTGTTGCTGAATGTTAATTCCGGACGGATAGCAAAATAATCATTGATTTGAGCGTTCATCATACCACCAACTTGGAAGCCTACTTTAGTTTTATAATCTTCTGCTGTATAGTCAGAAGTCTTTGATTTCTCTGTCTGGCTAGCAATGTTCAATGCTACTTTAGGTCCAAAAGAAACTTGCGCAAAAGCACTTCCGGTTACGAATAAAAAACCAACGGTTAATGCTGATAAAATAGTTTTTTTCATGGTAAAATATTTTTTTGTTTTAAAATTGAGCAATGTTAGGAAAATATACTTTATAAAAACAGTTTTTTAAGTATATTTTTTTTAAACGTGGATATTTTAGTTCTTTTGGCCTATTTAAGTCGCTGGTAATTAATTATAGTTATAAAGGTTGCATAAAAAGCACATTTTTTTTAGTAAAAATATTCAAAATAATGAATTGTAAGACGTGAAATTCAGCTGGAAATTGAATTTCATTAGCCTATCTTTGTGCCTTAAATTCAAAAAAATGTCGTTTGCCTCCCTTGGTTTGTCTCCTGCGGTATTAAAAGCTGTAGAAAAGAATTTTTTTAGTACTCCATATCCTATTCAGGAACTGGCAATACCTGCTATTCTGAAAGGTAAGGACGTATTGGGAATTGCACAGACTGGCTCAGGAAAAACAGCCAGTTTTGTTCTGCCTATCCTGCAGCAGCTTCAAACAAAACCATTGGGTAAGAACAGACATATTAATACTCTGGTGCTTGTGCCAACCCGCGAACTGGCTGTGCAGGTCGGTCAGGTTTTCCATTCGTTCAGTAATGCCTTACCGAATAGGATTAAATCGTTGGCTGTATTTGGCGGGGTATCGATTAATCCGCAGATGATTCAGCTGCAGGGTGTGGAGATATTGATTGCTACACCAGGTCGGTTGCTGGACCTGGTTGATTCGAAAGCAGTATACCTGAGCGAGGTGGAAATGTTGGTGCTGGATGAAGCCGACAAGATGCTGAATCTGGGTTTCAAAGAAGAGATGACGAAGATTTTTGCTTTGCTTCCTAAAAAGAGACAAAACATTTTATTCTCTGCTACACTCGGCAAAGACATTGATACCATCACCGAGTTTTTATTACACGATCCTGTTAAGATTGAAGTTGTTCCGGAAGAGCAAAATATTGATCTGATCAACCAGATTGCCTATTCTGTGGAAGATGAAAAGAAAGGACCGTATCTGAGACATTTAATTAATTCTCAGAAAATGAGTCAGGTACTTGTTTTTACTTCATCTGTTCATAGAGCAGATGCGGTTGTAGAGAAATTGAAGGCAAATAACATTCTGGCTGCAGCCCTGCATAGTAAAAAAAGCCAGGGAGCACGGACAGATGCACTCCGTAATTTTAAAACCGGTACCATACATGTTTTGGTAGCTACAGATTTAATGTCCCGAGGGATCGATATTCCATCTTTACCAGTAGTAATTAATTATGAGCTGCCACGTTCTCCCAAAGATTATATTCACCGGATAGGACGTACCGGCAGAGCAGGAACTGAAGGCACAGCTATCAGTTTGATAAGCAAGGAGGAAGAGCATCATTTTGGTGTGATCCAAAAGAAAATGAAAAAGAAGGTTGAACTGAAGCAGCCAGATCATATATGAAGATGATGTGTCTTAATTAAAAAAAATCAACTTATTTTTATGGGGTAAAACCTTATTTAAGCCTTAATTTAAGGCTTTTTTTGTTTTTTATATGTGATGACATGTAAAAAATCATGTACTTTTTTATAAAAAATTAAACCTTTTTCAAAAACTCCCGTTAGTTATTATTAGAAAGCAGATGGCTTTTGAATATTAGTCAAAAGTCTTTGAACGGACTGATGAATAAATTTTTCTTCTACTTTTTTCATATTTTTCTTGCTCATTTTTTCCCTAGTAAACTATAAAGACTAGTATGCCACCTGAAGAGATTCAGATGATATGCTAGTCTTTTTAGCGTTTGGGCTGGCCGAACTATTCTGCTGGTTTTACCTCAACGGAGTAGGAAATACTTTGTCCGTTAACCTTCTTCATCTTACTTAACTCCTGGATTGTGCCTTCGGTTTGTTCAATAAGGTCGTCTGTATTAAACGGACCTTTGTCGTAATCTAAAAAACGCAGAGACAGCATATCTTTTTTGCAGGTATAAAACGATCTGCTGGTAGCAGGTTCCTTCGTAGTTAGGGTATTCTTTTCGAAAGGAGAGTAGTATAATAATTCTTCTCCGCACCATAATTGCCAGTAAGGATCGGGAAAGCCTGTTCCTCCCAGCGCAAAATCATAACTGCCAGCTGCTTTTTTGCTGGTATTGATCTTGATTGAACTGATGGTGATCGTATTCAACTGAAGAACAGGAGCCTGTATACTTGCTGTATAGTTTTGAGTAACCAATGCCTTGGTTGCGATCCGGTTAATGTGTTTGGTTTCTATACGGCTTGAATCTTTATCAAAGCTGATTGGATAGACTAATAGTGAAATGTCTACAGGTTTTACCCCCGGTTGCAATTCGAGTTTACGGAATGGGATCTCAATTTTTAAGGACCGTTTAGATTCATTTGAGAATACCACGTGCTTATCGGGGTATACAATCATGCCGGATAGCTTAGGCAGGTAGGTTTCTAAATACGAAAACGACTTGCCTTCATTCCCCTTGCAGGAAATATCAAGAATCAGCGCATCAAAACCATCTGTATGAAGCTGGTCAATCAATTTCTTATCCAGTTCTACATTGAATTGTACACTGATGCCTTCTTCTTTCTTATTTACAGCCGTATCAGCTGTGAAGTTTTTGATACGGATACCTTCAACAGAAGTAGAACTGGTATTGGTCAGTTGGAGATTTCCATCTGTATAAGAAGTAGCGTCATTCTTAGATGTTGTTTCCGTTTTTGGTCCGGAAGAACAGCTATAAAGAAATGCAGCAAAAAATAAGAGGGGTATATATTTATTCATTGTCCGTAGAAATTAGTCTTGAATATACAGAACCCCGCTTGATTGAAGTGTATTTCGTGTTGATAAATTATAAACATGCTCATATAAATAGCAAAAAATGAACTTTATTAAAATTTTTACTAAAAAATTTGGCAAATGTAAAAATGTGTATTAGTTTTACTAAAAATATTAACAATATGACAACGAAACTAGTATATTTGATCCGCCTTCGTAATTCGAATCAAACAAGTGTTAAAGTAGGATTGTCTTGCCAGACAGAGGAATCAAACTTTACACGTTCTGTAGAAATGGATACAACAGGTATGAAGATGAGTGATGTGTTAAATGCATTGAATCATCAGTTTACTTTAAAGACAGTAGTTTAATAAAAAACTTTATACCATGGGTGTAATCAGTGAGAATATTAAATTCTTCCGGAAACAATTGGGTTTGACCCAGGAGCAGCTTGCTCAGAAAATAGGTATTAAGCGTTCACTGCTTGGCGCTTATGAAGAAGGGCGTGCAGAACCTGGTTTGGAAACACTTACCGTGCTTGCACGCTTGTTTGGAGCAACCGTTGATTTACTTATTTCTGAATCGTTAAGTGATCCGGAGAAACGCAAGGAAGCCATGACCAAAGATGTTGAAGGAAAACGTCTTCGGGTATTAGCAATTACGGTTGACAAGGACGATAAAGAAAATATTCAACTGGTTCCTCAAAAAGCTGCGGCCGGTTATCTGAACGGATATTCAGATCCCGAATATGTAGCAGAACTACCTAAGTTCTACCTGCCGATCTTTAGTGGCAGCGGTACATACCGCGCTTTTGAAATCAAAGGTGATTCCATGCTTCCTTTACCCAGCGGAAGCCTGATTATTGGTCAGTATCTGGATAACTGGAATTCGGTTAAAGACCAGCAGACCTATGTGTTGGTAACCGTTTCTGAAGGCATTGTATACAAACGTATACATAACAATATCAAGAAGAATGAAACGCTGCGGTTAATCTCCGATAACCCGGCTTATGAGCCATACGATGTAAACGTAGAAGATGTACTTGAAATATGGGAATCGAAAGCCTATATCAGTACTGATTTTCCTAAGCCTGACATGTCAGTAGAAAAACTGAGTGCAATTGTAAGCGGCTTGCAGAAACAGGTGAGTAAATTATCGAATGAATAATGAGTTGCTAGGTACTAGTTTTTAGCTACCAGACAATTTAAAATACATTTAATTTCGTCTAGCAACTAGTATCTCGAAACTGATAACTTTTTTCCAATCCAATTTTTTCAACTCGACTAAAGTGCTTATTTCCGAGGTCAGGTGCCATTCTCTCATCTGATCCTCGAAATGCACGATCAATTAAAAATCTCCTTGAATACTTTCGTAAGATTTTCCTTTTGCGTTTTATCCAGGCTTGAAGAAGTTTCTTCTGTATCATACCAGAAGCCATCGCCCGGATCGGTATAAATACCTGAAGCCGCTGGTACTTTTTTGCTGTGTTCTCCTTCAGCAAATTCCTGTAGATAATACAACTTGAGCAATTGCTGAATATTTTCCCAGGAAATACTACGTGTTTTATTTAGTGCAGCCGAGCGTTTGCTGAATGAAATTTCCAGTTGTTGAATAGGGGCTTTATCTGCTTCCGATTTTTTCTGACAATAACGAATACTAAGCGGGCCTTCCCATTCAGCTGTTTCATAGATTGCCTGCGTTATTTCCTGAATGAAATAATCCCATTTATTTTCATTCCCGTAGGTCTCAATCAGTTTGCCATCAACATGCACAATTGATTCGTTGGAAGATGTAGCTTTTTCACCTGGCTTCAGTTCCGTTAATTGTACCAGTGTTTGAAGCCAATTCGTATCGATATTGCCTTTCCACGATTCATCATCATTGCCCGTAAATCCTTCATCCAGTAATTCTTCTTCAGTAAAATCTTCACGATCAGTATATTTTAAGGCGTAATCGGTTGCCAACCCAGCCTCTGAAAAAGAGATCTTTAAAGTTTTTGTATAGGTATAAGGCGCGGGTAATTCTAAATAATGATATTCTATCGTAATGTTTTTAAAATTCATAGCAACTTATTATTTTTATAGAACGGAAATAGTTGTTTCCGTCCTAATGGAAGTACAATATTTAAACAAAGTTACATTTTCAAATCGACTATTTTAATTTTTATATTTTGAATTCGCCAACGGAACAACCAGCTTTTCGTTTGTTGTTTCAGAAGACATCTCAAAGTATAGTACAATCAAATAACAATGAATATCCTTACTGAAAAATTAGTAGAATTAGCTGAAGAAGAAGCTGGTATTAAGCTTCAGGAAAAAGAGGTTGAACTTCTTGTAGAAGATTCAGATTTAGTAATTAGAATTTGGGGTGAAGAATTAATTGCCACCGAATTTATTGATGAAGATGATTATGAAGATGAAGATTTTGCCAATGAATTGGTTGATGCAATTAAAGAAGAGTATTATGATTTCAGAGAACGGTTGATTGAAATGAAATTAGACTCTCTGAATTTAAACCATGCAGATATTCTGAAAGACAAAGTGGTTGAACTGCTTCGGAAAGCAAAAGTTGATGCAAATCTGCTCGATATACTCGACTTTGAATTTATTGATGTAAGTTCAAAGGATAAAGACCAGGGATTACCTAATGTGGCCTTGAGGATTACTGATTTTGAGAAGGTTGAATGTAATTGTCCGGTGGACATTGCTAAAATTAATCCTGTTTTCGATGAGAAAAAGATTGCGGATGAGTTTTTAAAGAAATATAGATAAGATTGAGTTCAAAATATTATAAATCAAACGCTTGTCATTTTGGCAAGCGTTTTTTTTTATTGATTCGAAACTGTGAATAAAATTTTTTCTGCACGGAAAAGTCTATTATATGAACTAATATGTATTTTTGGGTGCCTCTAGCAGATTTATATAGTTTTCCCCAATATGAAGTATTTAAGTTTTGCTTTGATTGTGTTTTGTTTAAACATTCAAAGTGTCTTTGCTCAGGATTCGACTGCAGCAGTTAAAAAGAAAAAAATGCATGGCACATTCTACGTAACCTGGGGCTACCAGAAAGATTATTTTACACGCAGTGATGTGCATTTTAAAAACGACCGGGATGATAATTATGATTTCACCCTGCATAATGTAAAAGCTCATGATCAAAGGGATATGAACGACTTCTTCAGTCAGCCTTTGACCGTACCTCAATATGTATTTTATGGTGGTTATTTCTTTAACAACAAAGGAGATTGGGGTATTGAAGCAGGATGGGATCACTTGAAATATATTGTTACCGAAGGACAAACGGCCCATATGACCGGGCAGATCCATGGTGTACAATACGACCAGGATACCATTGTTAACTACAACTTCTGGCACTACGAACATACCAACGGAAACAATTACCTGACGGTAAGTTTACTGAAGCGTTATACGTTTTTCAAGTCAGAAAAATCGCATCATAAATTAAGTCTTATTGCTAAAGCAGGTGGTGGGGTTTTAGTGCCTAAAACGCAGTCTGTAATTATGGGCAATGAGCGCGACGGGCCGTTCAGAGTCGCCGGTTATGTATTCACATTAGGTGGTGCAGTACGTTATGATATTTACCGTTACTTCTTTTTGGAAGCATCTATGAAAGGCGCATATGCACGCTATACCCATGATAAAATCTATGGAGAAGGGATTGCCAATCAGCATTTCTTTTCGCAGCAATTTATTCTATCTGCAGGATTTAATATTCCATTGTCGAAAGACTAATTCCTATTCGGAGGAAAGCATAAAAAAGCAGATCTGTACATTTTACAGACCTGCTTTTTTTATGCTTTCTTTCCGGTTGATTTTACCGGAAGAGGTATAAACGAATGCTATAGCCTGAATCTCTTTAGGCGCGTGGTATCTGGGAAGCTGCTCTTTTAATATTTGCAGCAATTGTGTTTTTGTTGTTTCAGTAAGTAAAGCAGCCTCAATGAACAGCACAACTTTTTCGCCAAGGGCTTCATCTGCCACGCCGGCAATAAAAAATGGTGCCGATAACTGTGTTTGATGAAAGATCGTTTCGATAAGCTTTTCTAGAGGTTCTACCTGTATTTTAATGCCACCGGAATTGATGGTGAAATCTGCTCTGCCGATAAAATTGAACTGCCTGTCATTAATCTGTTCTACAATATCATTTGTTTGCAGCCAGTCGTTTTGGGTGACAGCACCTTTTATAGATAAGCACTGTCGTTCATTTACACGGATCTCAATAGAATCAAGCACTGTATAAGCCTGTTCTTCTATAGGATAAACCTGCTTCATGGCAATGTGCGAAACAGTTTCTGTCATGCCGTACGAGTGCCATACCTGGCACGTGAGTTTTGCACGGATTTCCTGCTGCAGTTCTGCTGTAATGGAGCTGCCGCCGATCAATATGTTTTTTAAGGTGTTAAGAAAAGCTGTTTTTTCAGGATCGTGCTTGAGGATCTCAAATAATTGAACTGCTGCTATAGGCATGAACACGTAAGATGTATCCATGTTCATTTTACTCAACGTTTTATCTGCCGGAATTACATACAATTCCAGACTGCCGATCAGACTTCGGTATACCATCATCTGTCCGCCGACAACCGACAAGCTAAGCGGACAAAGAACCGCATCGCCGTTATGCAGCTGAAAAAACTTTAATGTTGCGCTTGCGCTTGCTTCGATCTGACTTCTATGTATGGCAATGGCTTTAGGTTGTCCGGTTGAACCCGAAGTTTTAAAATCAAACCATTCATTTCCGCTATGCCAGTTTTTTACCAACGCTGCAACCTCTGCCGCAAGTGTGTCAGCAGGTGAGGTATGGGCATTCCATTTAAGAAGGTTTTCCAGTGAATAGCTTGCAACCGGGGTGTGTAGATAAAACGCAGACATAGATATGCAGAAAGGATAAAGCTAATTCTTTCTTTAAAAATATCTATAAGAACCTTCACATTTTAACTATTTCAAATTTTTATGTAAAAACCTGAAAAGATATGGAGATACTTTTACAGAACTTTCTATTTTTGTTTACCCCTAATTAAATGTGAAGATGGAAACGGGAAGACTATGAAAATGACTCAGATGTATAAGAATTTTTTTGAAAGCGAAAAAGCAGGAGGTGTTGTATTGATACTTGCCACTATTGTATCACTGATAATTGCAAACACTTCTTTCGGACAGCATTATATTCATTTCTGGGAAATGAGTATTGCCGGTCATACAGTAGAACATTATATCAACGATGGCTTAATGACCATCTTTTTTTTGCTGATCGGGTTGGAGCTTGAACGTGAAGTATATGCCGGTGAATTGTCGGATATGAAGAAAGCTTTATTACCGATTATTGCAGCAGTAGGTGGTATGATCGTACCAGCCTGTATCCACATGTTTTTCAATACTGGTACCCCTTTTCAATCGGGCTCTGGTATACCAATGGCTACTGATATTGCTTTTGCTGTTGGTATTTTATCTTTGCTTGGCAGTCGCGTGCCGGTTGCCTTGAAAGTCTTTCTTACAGCACTTGCGGTAATTGATGACCTGGGCGCCATCTTTACCATTGCGATTTTTTATTCAAAAGGAATTGATCTGTTACATTTAGGAGGGGCTTTTATTATTCTGGCTGTATTGTTCCTGCTGAACCGGCTGCGTGTAAATGTTCTGTGGCCATACCTGATTGGCGGTGCAGGCATGTGGTACTTCATGCTGCATTCAGGTGTGCATGCAACTATTACAGGCGTTGTGCTGGCCTTCGTTATTCCCTTTGGTAAGGGAGATCCGGCGTCAATCTCTATCAAACTGGAACATTTTTTACAAAAACCTGTAGCGTTTGTGATCCTGCCGGTGTTTGCTCTGGCTAATACATGTATTCTGATAGATAGTAACTGGGCTTCGTCACTGACCAATACAAACAGTATCGGTATTTTCCTGGGACTGGTTGTGGGAAAACCTTTGGGCATAACATTGTTCAGTGCTGTTGCGGTCTGGATAGGAATATGTTCTTTCCCTAAAGAACTCAAATGGATCCAGATTATGGGCGTGGCTTGCCTGGGCGGAATCGGTTTTACTATGTCAATCTTCATTACGTTGCTTGCATTTGACGATCATGCAACTATTTCAGGAGCTAAGATTGCTATCATGCTCTCTTCTTTAGTCGCGGCCCTTATAGGTTTGGTGTGGTTGAAAATGACTTTGAAAGAATCTGCTGCAGAAAATCCGGAAGAAACAATACAACTGTAAGCTGTAATTACACACAGTTTTTTCTAATTCGGGTAGAATTTCCTATTTTAGAACGCTGAAAAGCAAAATGGTATACAAAGTGCCTGAAGAAGGAACTTGAATGTTTTAAAAGAAAACGAATAAGAAGAAATGATTTTAGGAATTGACGTTGGTGGTACTTCGGTAAAATTTGGTTTAGTAACTCCTGAAGGAGAAATTAAAAATGCAACCCGCTTCATGACCGCTGATTGGGTTAATGGTATTGGTTTCGTTGAATCAATGAAAAAAGAAATCGGCGAGTATCTGAAAAAATATCCAATTGTAAAAGGTGTTGGTATTGGCTGGCCAGGCTTGCTTTCACTGGACAGAACGAAGGTTGTTTTATTGCCGAATATTCCATCCATCGTAAATGTTCCGATTGTAGAGATTCTGCGTTCAGAGTTTCCGCATATTCATTTCAAAATTGAAAACGATGCGAAGTGTGCAGCATTGGGCGAATTCTATTTCGGCTCGAACAAACGCATGCAGACCTTTGTATTACTTGCTTTAGGTACAGGCGTTGGCTCAGGTGTTATGATGAACGGAAAGCTTTTCATCGGTGGTCGCGGAAATGGTACCGAAGTAGGACACATGCTTACTACAAGAGGTAAGTCTCTGGAAAATCAGGTTGGTATCAACCACCTGATTGCTTATACAAAAGAACAGCTGGCATTGGACACTGCTAAGAAAAGCAGCTTACATAAAGAAACAGAATTGTCTCCGAAGGTAATTGCAGACCATGCCGGACAAGGCGATGCGCTGGCAATTGCGGTATGGGCAGAGATTGGTACCATCATTGGCGAAAGTATTGTAAACATTGTGCGTGTAATGGACATTAATAACATCCTGTTGGGCGGTGGTATCTCAGGTGCGTTTGATTACTTTGTTCCAAACCTGAAAAAAGCCATGCTGGCGCATTTGCCAACGTATTATACAGATGATATGTACATTGGCAAAGCTACGTTAGAGAACGATGCAGGACTGCTTGGTGCTGCCGGTCTGATCATGGAAGCGATCTAATGAGTTATCAGATATTAGTTACTAGTTGCTAGATAACAAATAAATTATATAGAAAATGCCTGTTTCGAGCTAATCGGATCGGGCATTTTTGTTTGAATTATATTTTCACTTTTAACCAACTATATCAATGAAAAAAAGTATTCAATATGCATTTTTCAGCGTGGCAATTTTATTTGCAGCAGCCTGTGTAAATAAAAAAAATGATGAGGTGTCACCTGCAATAAATCATACAGCAACGCTTAATCTGAGAACCGCAGCTGGCATGGATTCACTTATAGGTAATTATTATAATCCAGCTGATCAAATTGCCAATACGAACAATGAGTTCACAATCCGCTGTTTCCCGAAAATAAATCCCACAGACCCGGCTACACCATTGATCATAACGTTTCACGGCGGAGAGTTTACAGGCGGCGATAAAAAAGAATTTAAATTGCCATTAACGATTGGTAACAGATTTCCTGTTTTATTAACATGCCAGCATCTGGATAATAATAAATTTGCATATGCATGTGTTAATTACCGCTTATTAAAATCCGGCGATCCATTATCCATTATAGATTGCCTGAATGATTGTAAAGCGTTTGTAGATTATATAAGAAAGAATGCTGAAACTTTTAATATTGATCCGAATAAAATTATACTAATGGGATTCTCTGGCGGAGCCAGCGCATCTCTCTGGATGGGATTGCAAAATAAATTCGATGCTGGTGTTATCAAGGGGATTGCAGTATTTAATCCTCAGGCAACACTCAATATTACACAATGGGGAGAAAAAATATTTCAACCGGTAGGGCTGGGGCCTCAGTATAATCAGGCCATGATGAATCAACCGGATTCAATTGCCAAAAAATGTAAAAATTATTATAACTCAACGAACGTGAATAAAATCAACGAGTATTGCAGCTTGAATAACCTAAACTATCTGATGAAGTTTGGCCCTACTGATCCTGAAGTTTATATGGCAACAGAAGCAGCCAATGATGATTTCATGCACCATTCTGCCCATGTGTGGGCTTTAAGTGCGTATGCAGGTAACGCAGGAGCTATTGCAACAACTCAATTTACAAAAGCTCCCCCTTATACAAACCCAAATTACGAATCGCTTATTCAGTTTTTTAAAAGGAAATTTCAGTAGGTTTTATAATTGTTGACTAAAGACATGCCCGTATTTTAACGGGCATGTTTGTTTGAAGAGATTTAAAAAACATTTCATATGGACAATAAGAAAAAAACTACAGATATTATTTTGGGGCACACTCACCTTGGGATTTGTATTGATGTTATTTTGGTATACACGTTTTTACGGCTGTTTTTTTATTGTGTGCGCTAATTCCGGTTTGGGGCTTGTATTACATTGCACAGGTTGCAAAAACAGAATCAACAGATCCTGTAAAACTAGCTTTCCGTTACCCATTGTTGCTGACCTTAAAGATTACGTTTGTTGCTTTATTGATTAAAATGTTCTTTATGATCATGCATTGGCCGTTTGCAGGCCCAATAAATGTACTTATTTACGGCGTTTCAATTATAGCATTGATGATGGGTATTGTATTCATCACACTGAACAGAAAAGCCATTCAGTCAGTGTTTGTCATGGAGCTTATTTTATTGGTACTTCCTGTTTTTTTTATGCTGACTTTTGTAATGCCTGCGAATTATAGTGGAAGCGAGTATAGGGAAGCGATGCAAAAGCAATACGAAAACTTAGTAGAAATTAAACATGTTTTATATCAGCAGGCGAAAAAAGATACCCTGAATGATTTGAAACAAGTAGATTTAATTGAGCAAACAAAAGATTATGTAATTAAAGCAAATGGCGGTTTTAATGGAGATGGAACAATATACAGGGGAATGTCAAAAAATATCAAATGAGGATATTGAAAGATATATGAACCGGATGGGAAATGATAGTATAACATACTGTATCAAGCGTCAGTATCCGGATAATGTAGTTGGCTTTGTAAATGCATTAACAAAAGTACAGATTGATCTTTTATAGAAAGAAAAAAATAATTGAAGAACTGTATTGCGTGATTCTTTTCTTTATCTAAAATCTAGTAACTAATATCTGGTAACTAATTACCTCATCTCAAACACACCATTCTCCAGCCGCGTATCTTCGCTTACTTCACCCAGATATTCATAAATCCAGCATTCCATGTCGTCGATATGAATACGTTTACGCACATAGTCGGATGTAATGGGATCACGGTGTTTTAGTTTAATGGCATATTCATCCTGTGCAATGGCATCTTCATACTGGTCTATGGTTTCCAGCAGAGCAGGCGAGTTGATGCGGTAGATCTCACCGAATACCAGATTGTCGCCGCCAAGCTGCAGCGCAGGATACCAGTCAACCAGATACAGATCTCCTCTCACAACCGCATGCGAAAGCCATTCCGTGCTTGCATGGAAAAGGGTGGTAAAGGTATTGAGATCTTTATAGGCTCTTTTGAGTGTTCCGTATACAAAAATGTACATAATAGATATGAAAAAAAGTTGAACATCTGTTTCTGTGCTTCTGCTTTTCGAAAGCATTCATTGAGTATGCGCAGCAACCGGTTAATCTGTCGCTGGATGAATTTAACTTATTTTCAATAAAAACAGAAATTCTTTATTGAATTATATTCATAAAACTGAATGTGTCGTAAAATCATTCCAATAGAAATATTTTATAACTCTCTCTATAAGTTTTTAACCAATAGTATTTTTTAATCTATTCTTTTTTTGTTGCGCTCATAACCAATACGCGTAGTTCAATATTTTTTATGGTTACGTATTCATACCGGTAAAACCAGATATGACCAATCATTAATTTAGTCAATGTAAGTTCCGGAATTTTCATTGTTACTAAATAACTATTTGGCCTTATGGTTCCGTAACTGTCATCTCTCACAATGACCGGAACAACTTCTGTAATCGTTATTTTAAAGGAATCACCATTGTTTGTCATATATTCCTGGTCGCCTTCATCGCCATTGCGGTGATAGTATACGGTAAGATCTGCGGCTAATTTTTTTGAATAATCTTTACCTAATAAAATTTTGGAAGGAATGTTTTCACCATTTGACCGGAAAGGAATCGAATCTCTGTTGCATACCGTAATGTCCTGCAAGTTGTCGTTCTGATATTGTTTGATCAGGGCTATTAAACTATCCGCATTGAAGTCCGGACTGTTTTTATAATTGCTTCTGAAATTTATTCCAAAGCCATCAACCGTGCCTTCCTTCGGCGGTATAAGCGCTGTTTTTTTGAATACTGATACACTATACAAAGCATCACAGTGAATGGTACCCTGGTTTGGTTCTGCGCTTCCGCTTTGTAGCTCTCTGCCTTTTAATTCGATCAGCTCATCGTTTTGGGTGAATTTTACATACGAGAAAAACGTTTCATTCGAGCTTAATGTGTCGGTTATTTTAGGATTGGAAAAATCGTTCTTGATGTCTTTGCCTAAGTTACTCACCGAGTTTCCGATACTTTTAAAATCCTGTTTGTTCTGTTCAATGAAGTTTGGTTTTTTTAGAACCACCGGTGTGTATTCAAAATGTTCCTGGGAAAGAAAGCCTGGCCTCGCTTGGTGGTAACTGGTTTGTCCGGATTTGGCCAACATGCTTTTGGCTGCATGGGCTTCTGCCATCAATTCAGTACCGTCTTCCTTGTTATAATCATTGGCAACCAGTAGTTCACATGACTTGATGCATTCATCGTACAATTCCAGATGATATTGACAGGTTGCAAGGTTGTACAGGTTTGCATACTTAAGTTTCTTCTGATTTTTTTCAACGGAAGAAGTCGCCGCAGCATGATCCGACCAGTATTGCAGACTTGGTGCCATCTCTGTACGGGCGTTGGCAAGCGGCGTGTTGTAGGTTGCCTTTTCTAAGGCAGAAACAGCTTTATAAACTTCTTTATTAAACGGAGCCAGTTCAGGTGCAGATTTTTCATTGATCTCCCAAAGTTGTGTTGGCTTTATTTGTTTATGAAAACAACAGGTTTGTTTTAAGGTATTGATTTCGTTTTTCAGCGATTGTAAATACTGGTCCCGCAGGTAAACGTTGATTCCTTTTGCTTTATAATTTACAAGAGCCTGGGCGCTTTCGCGGGTTTCCTGCGGTGCAGATTTATATACGGTAGGATATTTACTGGTTGAAAATTCAGTTGCATACACGGTAGTGCCATAAGGAATTAATTTAAGGTATATCGCTGTAGGAATAGAATACGTGACAATTGCGATATATCGGGTAACCAACTTAGAAGTCCCGTCGGTATTGGAAACTGTTTGCTGCACTTCTTCCACGCCTTCGAGTAATGGTTTAGGAGCGCTGATGCTGATTGAATAATTGAATTGGGCTTCACCTTTGGTATAACTGTAACCTTCCAATAGAAAAAAAGAATTTATCGTAGCCGCAGAAAGTCCCAGCTGGTCTAATGTAGTTTGTTCAGAGAAAAAATCTGTAGAGTAGGTATCAAAGTAGGAGAGTGTCTGGTCTGTAGGCACGTCTGTATATTCTACATTGAATTTCTTTTTATCCAGATCAACTTTTTGAGCCTGGAGTAAGGCCGTAGAAATTACAAAAAGTAATAGGGATACTAAAAAAGATTTTTTATACATATAAACCGATTATAAGAAAAGATGCTGTGGATTTATTTTTTAGGAATTGTATATTGATAATGATCGGTTGAGTTGAATCCGGGCCTCTGTAAATGCTGGCTTCTCTGCTCAGATGTTTTCAGACTTGTTAAAGTCAGTTCAACATCTTCTATAATTGCTTTGCCGTCATTTTTATTGTAATCATTGTCAATAATTCCCTGGGCGGTTATTTTACTGTCATTTAAGAGCTCTAAATAATACTGGCAGATGGCAAGGTTGTACAAGCTGGCATACTTGATCTTTTTTTGATTTTTATCAGCAGGTTTAATCGATTGGGCCGTGTTTAAAAAATAATTGAGTGTAGGGATCATGCTTAGGCGCGAAGAATCTATCGGTGTTTTGTAAGAAAGCCGTTGTAGTGTCAATATGGCTTTTGATACTTCTATATTGAACGCAGTAAATTCCGTTCTGTTTTTATCATCAATATTGATCAAAAAACTCGATTCGTTTTTTTTTCTGAAATCAAATTTCTGTTTTACTGTGGCCACTTCTTCGGATAATCGTTTCAGATAAATATCCCGTATAGAGCTATTCAATCCTCGCCAGGTATCTGTTAGATAATATTGGGCTTTTTCTCTGGTATCCTGCGGGGATGATTTAAATAATGTTGGAGCGTTTACAGTAGAAAAGGTTGAAGTATAAAGAACCGTTCCGTAAGGTACCAATTTAAGATAGATGGTGGTAGGAATTGCGGCCTGTATAATTGCCGTATATTTTGTGACGTACCGATAGGTGCCATCTGAATTTTTATAGCTTGTAGTGGATTGGTCGATGGTTTGGTATACAACAACCGGCTGATCAATACTGATGGTATAACTGAATTGAGCTTTTTCTTCCGAGTATACATAACCTTCCAACTGAAGGTGAGAATTAATGGCTGATGTTAATTTTAATTTTTCGAGTGTGCTGTATTCGGCAAACACGTCTGCCATGTAATAATCAAAATAAGACAAGGTAGGGTCGGTGGGTAATGCCAGGTATTCAATCTGGAATTTTCTTTTATCCAGATCAATTTTTTGTGCCTGTAATATATGGAGCGACGTAAGTAAAAAAAGTATAGCTGAAGGAATGAGTTTTCTCATTTACATATTTAATTTAAACGTTTTATGTTGAAACGGAAACGGTTTTTTAATGATGCTTTATAGTTCAAATTAAAGATAAACAAAACCACGGAAATTTTAATGTGCATCAAAGGTATTCAGCAGATTTACTTTCAATATGTTTAGCGATCAGAATTTGAAGTTGCTGCTTGCTGAGGCTTGCACATACGCCATGTGTTTAGTAAATTGTATAAGACCCATTTAATATAGCTATTCTCCACATGGATTTAATTTTTGCAACCATTGCAGCCTTATTGCCAATTATCAACCCTTTCAGTACAGCTCCCTTATTCTTATCTCTTACGCAGGGTGATTCAAAACATTACCGGAACGCACAGGCAACCCAGGGCGTTATTTATATGTTGGCTATCTTACTGGTTTCGCTTATTGGCGGTTCAGTTATTATGTCTTTTTTTGGATTGTCTTTACCTGGCATGCGTATAGCCGGCGGAATTCTGGTAGCAGGAGTAGGAATGAAAATGTTAAGGCCAAGCGATGAAAAGGAAACTACTGCTGAAGAAACCAGAGAAGCACAGGATAAAAAAGATATTTCCTTTACTCCTTTAGCAATGCCCAGTTTAAGCGGTCCGGGTTCGATCTCGGTTGTTATCGGTATGAGTTCTCTGGCAAAAAATATTTCGGATTATTGCTACATCGCCCTCGGTATTATATTCGTTGCATGTGTCGTATTGCTGGTATTACGTTCGTCTGTAGGATTGGTGAAATTCCTTGGCGTTAATGGTCTGCATGCCATGACCAAGATCATGGGATTCCTGATTCTTTGTGTGGGGATTCAGTTTATCATTCATGGTACCATGGATATTCTTACAGGTAATGAGATGCTGGATTTTTTGAAAAAAGTGAGACAATAATGATGAATTATAAATTATGAGTTATGAATTAAAATGTCATGTGTATAATTATTCATAATTCATACAAACGATTCTTAGAACGTATTACCTAAAACATATACAAGCGACCTGAATTTTGGTGATCAGCGTAAATGTACTTCTTCTAACATCACATTTGTTCAAGCAGAAACAAAATAGCCTAGAAGATAAATTATGAGTTATAAAATGCTGTATATATAAAATGCTTAATTCATAACTCATAAT